>QHPA01000161.1 GCA_003218935.1 Verrucomicrobiota bacterium | reverse complement strand
GCGATAACAAGACCGTCCAGTCGACGAGTTTAACTGAAGCGGCGCCGTCCGCCAAAGTATTTTCGTTCGACACCGCCGGTCGGTGATCCGGTAATTCATCAAGTCAGAAGCTCCAGCAACTGCTGGCCGGATGAGACGAGAGGGTGGTCCCGCAGTGGACCGGTTGGAGGGAGTGCCCGCACCCGACATTCAGCGGAGAATACCTTTAGCAACCCACTCGAGTGACCCTTCCGCGGCGAGGGTCATTGAGCCAAAAGAAAAATCGGATCTGTTGCAGGCCGCACATCCGCTTGGACGCGGTGGAAGTCTTTCCACTCGGTTTGGTTCGCGACAGGTTGGCCGACCTTCTCAAATATCTTGGGGGCCGCCCATTTCCAGTGCTCCACGTGGCCATCGGCAAAGGAAAAGTTGCAGCCCTGGTTGTGCCGGCCTGCCGGTAAATCCCACCAGGTCGCCTCCAGCTCATTGCCATCTGCATCCCAAAACTTCCAGCCGGACGGGGGTATGCCGAAGAGCGAATCCAGAATGCCGTTCTCGTGGACGTCGATGAAGGTAAACAACTGCGAGGGCGACGGGTCATTGATAGATGACTCTTTTTGGAAACTTGGCGGATAAATAAGCTGGACAGCGTTATCAGGGTAGATTGGAAGTCCATTGATCGACTGGCTCATGTTATAGCTCCGCGTTCGCAGCATAGGCAGTTTGGTTCCGTTGATGGTTTCGACCGTCGATCTGTCCGCTGGACAATGATAGATGGCCACAGAACTGTTGTAGGGAAAAAGTAAACCGCGCTGGATGTTGGCCGGGGTCGTGTCGAAACGAGTCACTCCTGGACACCAGGTTACGTTGGAACTGAAGCCGATGGAGGGTCCGCCAGAGTCGACGTCGTAAACGAAATTGTTGGGTGGCAAAGTGTCGTTATGATCCAGCGCATACAAGTGGCAACAGACCTGGAGTTGTTTCAGGTTGTTCAGGCACGCGACATTCAGCGCTTGCGCCTTGGCTTTGCTCAATCCGGGCAGGAGCAAAGCAGCCAGGATGGCGATAATCGCGATGACCACCAGCAGTTCAATCAACGTAAAAGCGAGGCGTTGCACTCCATCCTTTCCGTTGGATGAACGAAGGTTCGGACCCTGGATGTTCGCATGACGGCACATGAACGGTAACGAAATCGGCCTGCTCGTATAACTCTAGCCGAATTGTTGCCAACCGCCAAAACATTTTTCTTTGGCCGCAGGAGCGGAGAGATTCAATAGGTCAAAAGCTCCAGCAAATACTCGCCGTTCCTCGCCAGCTGCCAGTGGTCGCCGCGTTTGACGATCAGTCGGCGACAGGGATTCCTGCGATATTCCGCCTCGTTGACGGAGAGGAGTTGAAACCTGATTTTGCTTTTAATCTCAGACGCGGCGCGCGGCACGAGGCGGAAAGGAACACCGTTGTAGTTCAGTGAAATTTCGTAGCCGGCCACGCCCTGGCTTTCGGCGAGTGGATTGGGCTGAACGAGAGGCGCGTAGCGTTTCAGCCAGGGAAAATTCGTGGCGCACACCAGCACCCGACAAAGCTCGGTTTGTTTGCGAATGAAATCCAGCACGCTAAAGTTGGTTGCCGGCTTGTGTTCGTCGAGCAGAATGAGGCGGGGGTCCAATCCCAACAGGTTTTGATCGTTACATTCGCCGTGATCGTTACGCTGGTTGGGAAATGCTTTCTTGTACCAGGTCGAAAAGCGGTCGTTGACGAAGAGGTTCAGCTCGAAGTGAACGTGAGCGCGGTCTTTGGAGATACCTTGGCGCGTGTTGGTGGTGCGGCCCATGGTGGCGATGGTCTCGCCGGCTTTGACATCCTGGCCGATTTTCAGGCCCTCTCTGATCCGTTTCAGGTGCGCGTAGAGCGAATAAATTTCCAATCTTTCGATGTGATGACGCAGGACGATGTAGTTTCCGTAGTTCGAGAGCGACGGCTTGGCGGTGAGGTAAACGACGACGCCGTCGGCGGTGGCCATGACCGGGTCGGCAGGTTCGCCGCGCGAGTCGCGCTGAAGGCATTTGATGTCGAGACCTTCGTGCATTTGCCTTCCGTCCGAGCGCACGCAACCGAACGTGCCGGTGGTCCAGGGTTTGCCGACTGTGCTGGCAAAAAACTTTTCTTCGCTGCCGGGTTCAAACAGGGCGTGATTAGCAGTCGGGAGGCGGAACGGTTGTTGGGCCGCGGCTGGTAACGGCGTCAGGGCGTCCAGGAGGACAAGCAGGAAACAACAGGCGAGACGGTTCACGACGAATACTTGTTTCGTTTGCCGATCTTTTTGGCCACGTTGTTCAGGCCCAGGACGATTTCTTCGGATTCCTGTCGGGTTGCCATCGGGGTGAAGATGAGCACGCCGTCAGTTATCGGGGAACCATAAGGAGCGGCCAGCCAGCGGCTGTGCTCTAATTTGCGGGCGCCGTATTGTGTAAAAATCGCTATTCGCCGGCCACGGTTTTCCGTGGTGACCGAGTCCAGGACCAATGTTCCGTGACGGTCGTATTGGACCTGAATGGCGAAGCCCCCGTCGCGAGTATCAACGACCGCGGCATTGGTGACGCTTGTTTCGTCCAGGAAAGGAAGGTTGTCCACGTAGAGTTCAACTCCGGCGATCTGGATGACCGCGGTGGGTTCGGTGCCGCCAGGATTGCCTTCCAAATGAAGGCGGAAAGTGCTGATGGCCCTGTCCCGGTTTCGTTCGCCGGTCGTTTTGCAACCGGCAACCATTGCAACGGCCAGCAAAAAAAAATAGGGATTGAACCGGACAGGGCGGATCTTCATATTCGCCGCTAAACAAGCGAATCATCCGCGGAAAGTAAAGATTTATGGGCAAGCAATACAATAAAATCGAAAAACGCAAGCGACGTGCCCGCTATCTTAAGCGCAGGAAGACCGCCACCAAGGCACGCACGGCCAAGGCTTGAACGTGTCGCGGCTGGTTGTGCCGGCCTGTTTTCTGGCGCGCTCTTCTTATAGGTCTGTTTTCACCAACGTTGCCTCCGAGAAAGAGATTGTTCCGCGCGTTTGTGGAAAATAGATTTCAGCCATGACTTCAAACGCAGTTGTAGCAAAGGCGACCATCGGCGGCAGGAGAACGAAGCATGAACTCTCCGACTTCAGCACCGACAAACGGGTTTTGGTCCTTTCGTTGGTCGGGCTCGGAATCGGGGCTGTCAGCGCGGTCGTCGCCGCCGCACTGGTCTGGCTGATTGCGCTTATCACAAACCTGACTTTTTATCATCGGTTGTCCACCAACCCGGCCGCGACACCTGTTGGGCATCATCTGGGCTATTTCGTCGTGCTCGCGCCGATGATGGGCGCGATGATCATCGGTTTGATGGCGCGGTATGGTTCGCCGAAAATTCGCGGACATGGCATCCCAGAGGCGGTGGAGGCGATTTTGCTTGGACGCAGCCGAATCGAGCCCAAGGTCGCGTTGCTCAAACCGATTTCATCCGCCATCTCCATCGGCACCGGCGGGCCATTCGGTGCCGAAGGGCCGATCATCATGACCGGCGGGGCTTTGGGCTCGCTCATCGCGCAGTTCTTTCACCTGTCCGCATCGGAACGAAAGACCCTGCTTGTCGCCGGCGCCGCCGCGGGCATGTCGGCGATTTTTTCCGCTCCGGTGGCGGCGGTGTTGTTTGCCGTGGAGTTGCTCCTGTTCGAATGGAAACCACGCAGCTTCATACCGGTCGCCGCGGCCTCGGCTGTCGCCGGGGCATTGCGGGCAAAGTTGATGGGCCTGGGCCCGGTCTTTCTCGTGACGGCCCACGGCGCGCTGAACGTTGAGGCGCTCGTCACGGCCTTGTTCGTGGGCGTCATCGCGGGACTGGCTTCGGGGGCGCTGACGAACCTGGTTTACGGGTGCGAAAACCTGTTTGAAAAGCTGCCGATCCACTGGATGTGGTGGCCGGTCATTGGCGCGTTATTCGTCGGTCTTGGAGGATGGATGGACCCGCGAGTCCTCGGGGTGGGCTACGACGTCATTCACCAACTGCTGCGCGGAGAACTGGCCGGCGCGCTACTCATCGGACTTTTGGTCGGCAAAGCGCTGGTCTGGTCAATCGCGCTGGGATCGGGCACTTCGGGCGGCGTGCTGGCTCCGTTGCTCATCATCGGCGGGGCGTTGGGCGCGCTGGAGTCGAAGTGGATTCCCGTCGGCGATGCCGGCCTATGGGCGATGGTCAGCATGGCGGCGATGATGGGGGGCACCATGCGCGCGCCGTTCACAGCGTTGGTGTTCACGCTGGAATTGACCCACGATTTGAATGCGTTGCCTGCGCTGTTGATCGGCTGCGTCGCGGCGCAAACTGTCACGGTGCTCTTGCTGAAGCGCTCCATCCTGACCGAGAAAATTGCGCGCCGTGGCCATCACATCACCCGCGAATACAGCATCGACCATTTCGAACTGCTCCGCGTCGAGGAAGTGATGGAAAAAAACATGCCGGTCATACCCGCCGACCTGAAGGTGACGGCATTTGCCGATTTGATCGCCTCCGGCGAGTCTCCCGTCGCCAGACGGCAGGCGACCTTAATCGTCGATGAACAAGGAGACCTGGCCGGCATCATCACGCGCGGCGACGTCATCCGTTCGCTGGACAACAATTCGGAGGGCAAAATGACGGTGCTGGAAGCCGGCCAGCGTGATTTAATCGTGACGTATCCCGATGAGGTCCTGCACCAGGCGATTTCAATTATGCTTCAACACAACATTGGCCGCTTGCCCGTGGTCGGCCGCGACAACCCGCGGAATGTTCTCGGCTACTTGGGGCGCACGGCGGTGATGAACGCTCGCTTGAGACGGTTCGAAGAAGAGCATATCCGTGAGCGAGGATGAGCGCGCTTCGCCCCGGGGACGGCAGAAAAAACTTGCCCCGGCGGAATAATCCGCCACTATCCCCGCACGCAAATCGGTCGGTTTTCGCCGGAACCAGCCTTTTTATGGGTCGAATCTACAATACCATCGTTGAAACGGTCGGACGCACCCCGTTGGTGAAATTGAACAAAGTGACGACGGGAGTGCCGGCGACGATTCTTTTGAAGTGCGAATTTTTCAATCCGCTTGGCAGCGTCAAGGACCGCATCGGCATGGCGATGATTGACGATGCCGAAAAGCGCGGAATCATCGACGGGGAAACGACCATCATTGAGCCGACCAGCGGCAACACCGGCATCGCGCTGGCGTTCGTCGCGGCGGCCAAGGGCTACAAGCTGATCCTCACGATGCCCGAAACCATGTCGCTGGAGCGGCGCACGTTGCTGGCGATGCTGGGCGCCAGGCTGGTGCTCACGCCGGGCGCTGAAGGCATGAAGGGCGCCATCGCGAAAGCCGAGCAGTTGGCCAAGGAAATTCCGAATTCATGGATTCCCCAGCAATTCGACAACCCGGCCAACCCACAGATCCATCGCCAGACCACGGCGGAAGAGATCTGGGCCGACACCGATGGCAAGGTGGACATCCTGGTGTCCGCGGTCGGCACCGGGGGAACCATCACCGGTTGCTACGAAGTCATCAAGCCGCGGAAGCCGTCGTTTCAGGCCATCGCGGTGGAGCCGAAGGATTCCGCAGTCATCTCCCAATGCCTGGCCGGTCGGGCCTTGAAGCCTGGTCCACACAAGATTCAAGGCACCGGCGCCGGATTCATTCCCAAGAACCTGCATCTGAAGGACGAAAAGGGCAATCCACAAATCAGCGAGTGCATTCAGGTAACGAACGAGGATTCCTTCGCCATGGCCCGCCGTCTCGCCAAGGAAGAAGGCATTCTGGCGGGCATTTCCTCCGGCGCCAATGTTTGGGCGGCGATCGAAGTAGCCAAGCGACCCGAAAACAAGGGCAAAATGGTCGTGACGGTCGCCTGCTCCACAGGTGAGCGTTATCTGAGCACGCCGCTGGCGGCGGAGGCCAAGGCGGAGGTGGGCGGCTGAAATTTGCCAAAAAATACTTGTTGCGTTGATAGGCGATTGACCGTATTAGTCCTTTGTCACAGGTCCAAAACCGGTCGCTTCAAGAAAGGGCTGTGGTTTCGTAATGGTTCGGGGCGGCGGTTCTCCCTAAATTCAAAATTCATGTGGCTTTCATGCCACGAGCTGGGACAGGTCCTTCAGACAAACACAATCGAACTATGAGCACTAAGGCCAATGGCACGCCGGACTACGGTACCGGCTATCTGGAAATTTCCGAAAAAGGATTCGGTTTTCTCCGCTCGGCGGAAAACCACTTTCAACCCAAACCGACCGACATCTTCGTCACGCCAGATACGATCAAGAAAAACTTCCTGCGCGAAGGTTCGTTGGTGGCCGGTCCGCTGCAGCCTCCGCACCGCGGCACCAGCCCGCAACTGCGCGAGGTGGACAAGGTCAACGGCATGCCGTTCACCGAATACACCAAGGCGGTGCGGTTCGAAAATCTGACGACCATCGATCCCACGGAAAAGTTCCAGCTCGAAACCGGGCCCGACCTGATCGAGACGCGCATCATCGATCTGGTCACGCCGCTCGGCAAAGGCACGCGCGGATTGATCGTCTCGCCGCCGCGCTCAGGCAAGACGACCATTCTCAAGCAGATCGCCAACGCGGTCACGGCGAACCACCCGGACGTCCACGTTCTGGTCCTGCTGATCGACGAGCGACCGGAGGAAGTCACGGACTTTCAACGCTCGGTCAAAGCCGAGGTTGTTGCCTCGTCGAACGATCAGGACCTGGAAACGCATGTGCGCCTTTCCCGGTTCATGATCGAGCGGTGCCGCCGCATGGTCGAGTCGGGCAAAGACGTGTTCGTGTTGCTGGACTCGCTCACCCGGGTGGCGCGCGCCTACAACAGCGTGCATGGCGGCAGCGGTCGCACGATGACCGGCGGCGTTGACGCTCGCGCGCTGGAAATTCCGCGGAAGATGTTCGCCTCCGCGCGGAAAATCGAGGGCGGCGGTTCGTTGACCATTTTGGCGACGGCGCTGGTCGATACGGGCTCGCGCATGGACGAACTGATTTTCCAGGAGTTCAAAGGCACGGGCAACATGGAGTTGATCCTCGACCGCAAGCTTTCCGATCGCCGGTTATTTCCGGCCATTGACATTCCCAAGAGCGGCACGCGCAAAGAGGAAAAGTTGTTTTCCAGCAAAAACATCGAGCCGATTCGAAAGCTCCGCCGCACGATGGTGGATTTGAATCCGGTCGAAGCGATGGAAACACTCATCGCTGCGCTCAAAAAGCACAAGACGAACGACGAATTGCTGGCAAAGCTGGTGTAGTCTCTCGGTTGACGCGCGGGGGAGGCAATGCCGGACAATCATGTTCGGTTTCTTGAAAGAGCGCCGACGAGAGAAACTGCGCGCGGAGCCGTTTCCTGCCGCCTGGCGGAGCATCCTTGAGGAGAAATTTGAAACGGCAGAATTCACCCTGGCAACGACTGCCTCTATCGCGTCCGCCGCTGGAGCGGATGCTTCGCATTCATCAGGCGATCCACTCCGGCAAATATCCCAACGCCACTACACTTGCCGGCGAGCTTGAAGTCAGCACCAAGTCGATTTATCGCGACATTGAGTTCATGCGCGACCGGCTGGAGCTGCCGGTTGAATTCGATGGCGCGCGCAACGGCTTCCGTTACACCGAAGAAGTCAGCAATTTTCCAACCCTGCAAATCACCGAAGGCGAACTGTTCGCGTTGCTCGTGGCGGAAAAGGCGCTGCAACAATACCGCGGCACGGCGTTCGAGAGGCCGCTCCTGAGCGCGTTCAAGAAAATGGCCGCGTCGCTGCCCGACACCGTGTCCCTGAACCTCGCTGACTGGGAGCAGACCATCTCCTTTCGCACCAGCGCCGAGCCGATTCTGAACGTGGAAATTTTCGACACCCTGGCCAAAGCCACCGCGCGACATCGGCAGTTGCTTTTGACTTATCGCAAGCCGGGCCGAAAGGAAACGGAGCCGCGCGTCGTCGACCCATATCACCTGGCCAACATCAACGGCGAGTGGTTTCTCTTCGCGTATTGTCATTTGCGAAATGATATCCGCACTTTTGTTCCCTCCCGGATTCAGGAGGCGGAGTTGACCGGGAAAACGTTCGTTCGTCCGCAGAAGTTTTCCCTGGAAAAACGCCTGCGCGACACTTTCGGCGTCGTCACCGGCCAGGGCGAATTTGAAGTCGTGATTCGTTTCGACGAACTGGTTTCCGATTATATCCGCGAGAAACGCTGGCATCCCTCTCAGCAGTTGATTGAGTTGGAGGACGGCGGTGTCGAGTTGCGCCTGAAGCTTTCGAGCCTGGCGGAAATTCAACGCTGGATTCTGAGTTGGGGCGGCCAGGCTTGCGCGCTGGCCCCCGCGGAACTGGTCGAGTCGCTAAAAGCTGCCGCGAGGATGATTCAGGAGCGTGCCGGCCAACGGTGATGCCGTCTCGTTTCGTGCATCTTCTCCGGCTTTCCGGGACCGCTCACAATTTTCGCAAAAAATGCATCTCCGTATTTGCAAAACGAGCCAAGCAGGGTAATGTCATGGCATGGCCGAGCCAAAGAAGAAGTCGGTGCCGCCATCTCCAGCCAGCAAATCCCCGGCTGATGGCGCGGAAGTTTCTTCAACACTCGGCGGTCTTCTTCCTCGCGAGGAGTTGGACAGGCTTTCCACCCTCCAGTTGATCGATCTGATCGTCAGCAAATTGCCGCCACGCCATCCCGCCATTCTCGACATGGTCTATCTGCGCGAACGTATCGCCTCCGTCGAGGAAATGAACGATGAGGCGCGGCAGGCCATCGAAAAGATGGACGCCATCATCGAAAAGCTTCGGTCGCCTGCTTTCCGGGTGGGAACGCTTCTGATGCCGATCCAACCGGACCAGGCGCATGTTTGTGTCGGCGGCACGGATTATGTCTGCCGTATCGACCCGCAGATTCCGCTGGCGAGTCTCCAGCTTGGCCAGCGGGTCTTGCTCAACGAAGCATTCGCGGTGGTGCAGGGACTGGGCTTCGACCGCAACGGTCCGATTGTGCGTATTGACGAGTTGCTCTCCGACGGGCGCCTGCGCATCGGCCAGGAATCGGGCCTCATGCCGCTCGTGTTGCAACGCTCCGCTTTGTTGAGCAAGGAAAAACTCAAACCTGGCATGGACATCCGTTTGGACGTGAATCAGCGTGTGGCGCTGGAAGTTATTGGCATGGGCAAACGCGTCGAGCGTTCGCTGGAGACGGTCACCGAATTGCCGTGGTCATCCATCGGTGGCCAGGAAGAGGCGGTGCAAGCCATTCGCGATACGATCGAGCTTCCGTTCTTACACCGCGACTTGTTCAAACGTTTCGAGCACACGGTGCCGAAAGGTTTTCTGCTTTACGGCCCGCCGGGCTGCGGCAAAACGTTGCTCGGCAAAGCGACCGCCTACAATCTGCGCCGGCAAGTCAAGGCGCAGAGCGGCGTGGATCGACCCGAATTTTTCCTGCACGTCAAAGGACCTGAGATTCTGAACATGTGGGTTGGAGAATCCGAGCGGCAGGTGCGCGACCTGTTTGTTCAATGCCGTGAGCGGGCCAATGACGGCGCGCTGGCTTTCCTGTTCATCGATGAGGCGGAGTCCATTCTCGGCACGCGCCACGGCGGCCGTTACCATACGATGGCCAGCACGCTGGTGCCCATGTTCTGCACGGAGATGGATGGCATGGAGCCGTTGCAGAACGTGGTGGTCATTTTGGCTTCCAACCGGGCTGATCTGATTGATCCTGCCATTCTCCGGCCGGGGCGCATTGACCGGAAAATAAAAGTCAAACGTCCGGACCTGGTCGGGGCGCAGAGCATTTACGAGATTTATCTGCGCGACTCCCTTCCGTTGGGCGAGCCGAAATCTGAATTGGCCAAGGCCATTGTGCAGGTTCATTTTGCGAAGACCGAAGAAAACCAGTTTCTCGAAATCGTCTATCGCAGCGGCAAGAGGGAAATTTTGTATCGCGGCGATCTGGCGAGCGGCGCGGTCATCGCGGCGGTGGTGGAGCGCGCCAAGAGTCTGGCCATCAAACGTTCGATTGAAACGAAGCAGGAAACCCAATTGACGCGCGAGGACCTGCTGGCCGCCTTGCAGCGCGAATATCTGGAAAACGACCTGTTCCCCTCGACGGACATCACTGAAGACTGGCTGAAGCTGACCGATTTTGATCCGGACAACGTGATTAAACTCGGCCCCATCCGGTCGCGCAAAGCGGACACCGTCGGCAACGCCATTGTCTAAGGGCATGGAGAGATTTGTATCGGCGGCAAGCCAAGGAATTCAACAACGGCGCAAAACGTGACCTGCTCACAGAAACGGCGTGCCTCCATGGCCAATTTGATTTCCAGGTCGCAACCCGTTTGCGGAACGAATTCGTGGTCGGTGCTGTCTTTGATTCGTAGCTCAAAATGATTGCACCGACTATTCAGTTCGGCTTGGAAACCGAAATCGGCATTTCGAGCGATGTCGAAGGAGAGGTGGACGTCGTGGCCGATTCGATTGCCCTGGTGCGCAGCGCCACCGAGCCCGGCGTTTGGATGTGCTGGGACTACGACTGCGAAGATCCGCACGTGGATATGCGCGGATTCCGGGTTCATGAGCTGCGCCAGGACACGGACGAAGCGAACTACTACGCTCAGGACGCCGCCCGCGAGTTGAGTTTTGTTGAAATCAAAAGCGACCTTGTGCTCGGCAACGGGGCACGCTTCTACAACGACCACGCCCATCCGGAATATTGCACGCCGGAATGTCGCACGCTCGATGAGCTCGTCGCGCATGACCGCGCCGGGGAACGCATTTTGATGGCTTGCGCGCGGCACCTGTCCGAGCAGCGCGGCGTGGCCGTCCGCCTCTACAAAAACAACACGGACTTCTGCGGTCACAGTTACGGTTGCCACGAGAATTACCTGCTCCCGAGGTCGTTGCCTTGGGAAACGCTGGCGCAGGGGATTCAGGCTTTTCTTGTCACGCGTCAGATTTTTGCCGGCGCGGGAAAATTCGCGGTGGAAACCGAGGACAAATTCCTGTCGCAGGGCTTCCAGATCTCCCAACGCAGCGATTTTTTCTGTGAACTGCAAAGCGTCGATACGATGCAGCGCCGGCCCATCATCAATACTCGGGATGAGCCACACGCCAACCCGAAACGCTTTCGTCGTTTCCACGTCATCTTAGGCGATGCGAACATGTCGCCGTTTACCACGCGGTTGAAGGTAGGGACGACCGCGTTGGTGCTGGAAGCGTTGGTGCTGGACCCCAGGCGGACTTATCCCTTGCTGGCGGATCCGCTGCCGGCGCTAACGGCAATTTCACGCGATCCAAAGTTTCGCTGGGAAATCGCGCTCGATGGAGGTCGGACCTCGACGGCCCTGGCGATGCAACGGGCTTACCTGTCAGCGGTTCGCGACGTCTGCGATTTGTCGGTCCCCTCGAAGGCGACGTTGGTTTCGGAATGGGAAGCAGTGCTGAACGACCTGGAGACTGACGTGATGCGCTGCCGCGACCGGCTCGACTGGGTCGCCAAGCTCGGACTGGTTCGCGATTTTCAAAGGGCACAGAATTTGTCGGACGACGATCCGTGGCTGCAGAGTCTGGACCTCGAATACCACCGGCTTGACATGTCGGAGGGTTTGTATTACGGGCTCGAACAATCGGGCGCGTTCCTTGGCGTGCCGGACGAAGGGACGGTGCGCCGCGCCGTTACGCAGCCGCCGACGACCCGCGCGACCGTGCGGGGCAAGTGTATTCAGAAATTTGCTTCGGCCGTTACGGCCGCGCAGTGGGACCACATAACGTTGCAAGGCCGCGAAGGGCCGATTAAGATTTCGCTGCTCGATCTGTTCGCGCCGGAAGACGTGTTGCGTTGCAGTCGTGCCATTGACGCGGCGCGGTCACCGGAGGATTTGCGAATTCTTTCGTAACGTGTCATTGTAACCGCAAGATATGCCTGACCAATCGCAGAAAACTCGTCCGGTGGCGCCGGCAGGGCCGGGGGGAGGGGGCGAAGGCCCCAGCGCGCCAAAAGTGGACAAGCCTAACGTAGATGAATTGCTCAAGCGGATGCGCAAGGTCGACCCAGACCAGGCCCGTCGCTACCGCCAACGCACCGGCCAATGAGCGATCCTTCTCCGCTTGCGGGCGACTTTTTTTCCCTGCTCGCCCGTCATCATGCTTCGCCGCTGCGCGCCGCCGTCTCGCCTGATGCGCCTGTTCAAACGCAGGCCACTACCGTTTTTGCGTTTCATTTTGCTGATGGCGTGTTGATGGGCGGCGACCGCCGGGCCACCGCCGGCAACGTCATTGTCACTGATTGTGTCGATAAAGTTCTCGAACTGGACGCGATGTCGCTGCTGGCAATCGCCGGCGTGCCGGCCACCGCGTTTGAAATGGCGCGCGTGCTCCAGACTTCATTTGAGTATTATCGGCGCAGCCAATTGCAATCGCTCAGTCTGCCGGCCAAAGTCCGCGCCCTGGCCCGGCTGTTGCGCGAAAATCTCCCGATGACAATGCAGGGCATCGGCGTGGTCATGCCCGTTTTCGCAGGCGTGGACCAGACCGTTTCACCGCCGGCGCCGCAAATTTACTTTTACGATCCACTCGGCGCGCAATTCCACGCGGTCGGCTACGCCGCGTCCGGTTCGGGAGCGGGAACCATTCGCAGTGTCCTGAGCTTTCAGGACCGCTACGGCCAGCCGCGTCCGGCGCAGATGAACCTGCGACAGGCCGTGCAGTTCGCGTTGCGGCTGCTGATGATTGCATCGGAATTTGATTCGGCCACCGGTGGCGTGAATCCGGACGCGCACACCTTCGCGACGATCAAAGTGCTGCGCGGCTCCGGCGTGGAAACTGTATCTGCGGAGAAACAGGCCGAATCGCTGAAGTCATGACTGAGGAACCGTATCGTTGGCTGGAAGCGATCGGGAATCGCCGCGAGTACGTGCGCGAGCAGCTTAAAGGCGGTTCGCCCGTTTTTGCCGCGTCTTTGCCCGACGGGATCCTCCTGCTCGGTGTGGGCACTGGCCATTCAAAAGTGTTTGAATTGTTCGACCGCCATGCTATCGCCGGGTTGGGGCATCCGGCCGACATCGAAAAAATCCGTCAGGCAGCCATCGACGCGGCGCACCTGGAAGCATTCAATCGGGCCCCGGAGGACGTGAGCTTGCGTCGGCTGGTCGGTTTTGGTTTGAGTCCGCAACTCAAGACGAACTTTGAACAGATTTTCAGCGCTCCGTTCC
>QHPA01000160.1 GCA_003218935.1 Verrucomicrobiota bacterium | reverse complement strand
TCGCAGTATTGAAATCGGCTGGCTGGTGAGGAAGAGCAGTCTTCGCGCCCGCTACGAGGAACTCACGCCCGCGCTCTCAAGCTTATGAACCGCATCGTTGGCCTGGAAACAGAGTACGGTTGTTTGACCAACGACCCCTCCGGTCCGCCCAGTGCTGTCGGCCGGGTCCGGAATTGGGTTTTTGAGAAGAACCGTTTCGGTCTGGCGGATATGCATCAACGGGACTGGGACGAGCCGGCAGGCAACGGCGGTTTTCTG
>QHPA01000146.1 GCA_003218935.1 Verrucomicrobiota bacterium | reverse complement strand
ATTTGCGCACTCCGAGATTACGTCCGGAGCTTTGGGCAGCGGTTGGTATTGGCCGGGAACAGCCAGCGCGTGGGAGTGGCCGTATGACAAAATCACCGGGCGGCACGATGGGAAAGGCAACGTGACCTTCGCAGACGGGCACGTCCAAACCGTCAGACCGGAGTTCGGCGGGCAGCCGGAGCATTACGATCCGCTCTATTGAATCCACTCCCGGACGCGACACTCGTTCGGAAGACAGCACGCCGCCGCCTCGGGGGAAGGTGGGCGGTCACACATACAGCGCCGCTTGCAGGTCGCGAACCAGGACGCTCAAGTAGGGGTAGCGCTTGTCCGGGTCGCGTTCGAGGCACTTTAAGATCGTCTTTTCCAGCGCGGCAGGGATGTCCGGATTCAATTCGCGGGGCGCCAGGAATTCCAGACTGCGATCGAGTTGCTTGCGCAGAATTTCGCCGGCCGAATCACCGGAAAACGGCTTGCGATTGGTGAGCAGTTCGTAAGCCGAGACGCCGTAAGCGAAAATATCCACGCGATGGTCGATCGGCTGGCGGCGAATTTGTTCGGGCGCCATGTAGGCCGGCGTGCCGGGATTGTCCGACATTTTCCTGGGCTTGTCCGGCTTGGGCTGGGCCAGGTCGAAGTCCACCAGCCGAACCCTGGCGTTGCGCGTCAGCAGGACGTTTTCCGGCTTGAAATCCAGATGCATGAAGCCGCTTTCATGCACGTGTTCGAGGGCAATCGCCATGTCGATTAAAATGTTGCCGATGCTTTCCGTAACCACCGGATCGGCGCGCGCGCAGAGCAGTTTCAGGTTTTCGCCCTCGACGTATTCCATCGCCAGGAAAAGGTCGCCGTCGATTTTGCCGTGCGCGATGTAAGTGATGACGTATTCAGGGCTGTGGATTTTGGACAATATTTCGCAGCCGCGGAGGAAACGGCGTCGGGCGGCAAAATTGAATCGGAGAGGATGGTGCAACAGACGAATCGCCACCGCCCTCCCTTGCGCGTCCGTCGCCAGCCAGATGCTGGCCATGCCGCCGCTGTTGATCAACTCCTGCAAAAAGTAAGGGCCGAACTGGCCGGGGCGGCGCAGTTCGGCATCGTGGGCTCCTGAACGTCCGAATAACGGCATCTTAAATTGCTGCTGCTCTTTAACACGGCAGCCAACCCCATGCCATGACTTTTTCATTGGAGAAAACGAATTCCGGACTTGGCCGGAACGTGCGCGAAGATTAAGTTTGGTCGATGCGTCCGGTTCGCGCGCTGCTGATTTACACTGGAATTGTATTTTTTGGAGGCGCGCTGCTGGCGCCGTGGTTGTACTTGACTGTTCAATCGCTTACCGCTCATCTTCCGGCGCTTCAAAGGCTGGCGGATAATCCGTTTCACCGCTATGTCAACCGCTCCTTGCTGGCACTGGCTTTGATCGGACTGTGGCCGCTGCTCCGCGGCCTAGGCATGCGCGCCTGGCCGGACGTGGGACTGGTGAAGCCGGCCGGCCAATGGCGCAAACTGGCCGGCGGTTTCGCGTTTGGCTTTGCGTCGCTGGCCTGCCTCGCGGGGGTTGCTTTGGCGGTCGGCGCGCGCGGGGTGAACTCGGACCTTTCAGCCGGGCGTTTGATCGGAAAAGTTTTAAGCGCGGCGCTGACGGCGGCGGTCGTGGCCGTGCTGGAGGAAATTTTATTTCGCGGCGCGATATTCGGCGCGTTGCGGAAAACGTGTCGCTGGCCAACCGCGCTGGTGATCAGCAGCGCGATTTACGCCCTCGTTCATTTGCCAACGATGCTGCGCGGCTTTGTGGATTTCGAGCAGGTTGTGCCCGGTTTTTTCAACCTGACGCTGGCGGGCGCGCTCCTGGCGCTGGGATACCAGCGCACAGGCAACCTTTTCTTTTCCATCGGCCTGCATGCGGGGTGGATTTTCTGGCTGAAATCGTACGGCCTTCTCACGCGCGAGGCGGCGGACGCCAACGCATCGTTTTGGGGCACGAGCCAGTTGATCGATGGCTGGCTGGCGCTGGGTGTTCTTTCGCTCGCTCTCTGGCTGCTCTCAAAACGGCTGCCACGGGCGGAAAACGCCGACGCCCCCTCAACCAGGTGAGCTCGTTTGTCTTGAAAACCGGACTGAAAAGCTGGCTTGATGCCGGGCTGGCGTTTTTCTATCCTCGCGTTTGTCAACTCTGTTATTCCGAATCTACGACGGCGTCCGAAGGCTACGTCGGGGCGCATTGCTGGCAAAGCGTGCGCTTTATCAAGCCGCCGTTCTGTGAGTGTTGTGGCCTGCCGTATGAAGGCGAGATTACGACACGGTTTGAATGCAGCAATTGCCGGCAAATGGAACTTCGTTTCCAATCCGCGAGGGCCGCAGTCGTCGCCGGCAAGCTGGTGCTCGATGTCATTCATCGCTACAAATATCAGCGGGCGCTCTGGTTTGAACCGTTTCTGGCCGATTTGCTGGTCCGCGCAGCCCGTCCGGGATTGGCCGCTGAACACTGGGACATGATCGTGCCTGTGCCGCTGCATCCTCTGAAAAAACGCGAACGCGAGTTCAATCAGGCGGAACGGCTCGCCGCCCGTCTTGGCGCCGCCACCGGGATTCCAGTGGACAGCCGCGTGCTGCGCCGCGTCGCGCCCACCCGCACGCAGACGTTGCTGACACGCGAACAGCGCGCGGCCAACGTGCGCCACGCGTTCGCCGTCCGGCCCGGTTGCCAACTTGACAGCGAGCGCATTATCATAGTGGACGACGTGTTGACGACCGGCGCGACGACCAGCGCCTGCGCCCGCGCTTTGCAAGCGGCGGGCGCGGCAGAAGTCTGCGTCTGGACGGTCGCTCGTGGATTGTAATTTATGAAAATTTTATTCGAGTTGAGCAGGGCAGGAACACCGCGCGCGCGTCCGGTTCATTGCGCTCAACCCCTGAACTTCAACTCTCAACCCCGTTCCTGAGTCATGTCCACCACCAGTTTCAGCAAAAAGACCCTTGGCCTGGAAACCGGCGAACCCGCCGTGACCCCGCCACCGGCCGGCTCCGAAACCACTTTCGCCAAAAAACCGAAGCTCGGTTCGACCAAGTCGAAGAAACGCGACATCCCGGAAGGCTTGTGGATGAAGTGTCCGAAATGCTCCACGATGATTTTCGACAAGGAGCTGGACGACAACCTCAAGGTCTGCACCAAGTGCGGCCATCATTTCCCCATCGGCGCCCGCGAACGCATCAACGCCCTCGTCGAAACCTGTTCTTTCGAGGAGATGGACGCGCAGATGACGAGCGTGGACGCGCTGAGGTTCACCGGCGTGGCGGCCTACACCGACAAATTGCAGGAGTATCAAAAGTCCACCAAACTCAAGGACGCCGTGATCACCGGCATCGGGAAGATCGACGGGCATCGCCTGGCGCTCGGTGTCATGGACTTCGATTTCCTGGGCGGTTCCATGGGCTCGGTCGTCGGGGAAAAGTTGACGCGCCTGATCGAGGCCGCGACGGAAAAAGGGTTGCCGCTCATCATCATTTCCACCAGCGGCGGCGCGCGGATGTATGAAGGCATGTTCAGCCTCATGCAAATGGCCAAGACCTGCGGTGCGCTGGCTTACCACGCGAAACAAAAGCTGCCGTACCTCAGCGTCCTCACCAATCCAACCTATGCCGGTGTGATGGCCAGCTTCGCTAGCGTGGGCGATCTGGTCCTGGCCGAGCCGGGCGCCATGATCGGCTTCGCCGGCCCACGCGTCATCAAGGACACCACGCAGGCCGAACTGCCGCCCGGTTTTCAGACCGCGGAATTCCTCATGGACCACGGCCTCATTGACGCCATTGTGCCGCGCAAGGAAATGAAAGAACGCTTCGGTTACTACCTCGAATTCCTGATCGAGCGGTTGAAAAAAACGACGGCATTCGGGTGAGAGCGGCGCGGGAGGGTTCAACCTGCGAAAAGGCGGCCTGGAAAAGCGTCAGTCTCAGATTTTGTGTCAGCATATTCACAATATCATTTAACAATGAGCAGCCACTTGCAGGATTTGGTGAGTGCTGCCGCGGCCATGCCGCTTAAGTTTACGGATTCCCCGCTCATTTGTCGAGCAGCGGATCAGCCCGGTAGTGCCTTGATTTTAATTAAGGCACTGCCATCAGCCCAGAATGACCTTCGGGTGCGTCTCGCTATTTGACCTGATCTACGGATGGCCGCAAGGTAACCGGGCCAGCGAAAGCCCCACGGCTGAAGCCGTGGGCTACCTTCTGTCGCTGCTCCGCAGCTCATGGCAACCGATTTCAAGAACTGATTCGCGTCATTCGCGGGTAAAATTCAGGGAGTAAGGTAGAACTTGTCCCTCGCGTGTGGAGTTGTTAGCCTGTCGTCACTCACATGAACTCCAACCCTTTTCCGCTGCTGGCTCTCCTCGCTTTGATTTCCACATCGCCGCGCGTTTTCCCGGCGCAAACGTTGCCCGCTTCCGATCAGCGGGCCGGCGCGGTGAAGGACTTGAACACGCCGCGCACGTTTCCGAAAATCGAGTCGAGAACCGAATGGGAAGCGCGGGCCAAAGAGATACGCGAAAACACCCTCGTCAGTTGCGGGTTGTGGCCGCTGCCGGAGAAGACGCCGTTGGACGCGCGCGTTTTCGGCAAGGTCGAGCGCGACGGTTACAGCATCGAGAAGGTATATTTCCAGACGTATCCCGGCTTTTATCTTGCGGGCAATTTGTATCGGCCGCTGGCCAAGGGCGACGGGCCGTTCCCGGCGATCCTGAACCCGCACGGGCATTGGGCCAACGGGCGGATGGCGGACACGGCCGAAGGAAGCATCGCCGCGCGGTGCATCAATTTCGCGAAGCAGGGTATGATCGCGTTTTCCTACGACATGGTCGGCTACAACGACACCGGATTTCCCGATTGGCCGCAGGGCGAGGAGTTTTACAAACGGCACCGGCGCTTCGCCACGAACGAAGTGAACCTGCTCTGGAACATCAGCCTGATGGGATTGCAGACCTGGAACAGCATCCGGGCGCTGGATTTTCTGGAGTCGCTGCCGGAGGCGGACAAGTCGCGGCTGGCATGCACGGGCGAATCGGGCGGCGGCACGCAGACGTTCATCCTCGGCGCGGTGGACGGACGGCCGGCGGCGCAGGCGCCGATCGTGATGGTGTCGCACTCAATGCAGGGCGGTTGCTCGTGCGAGAATGCGCCCGGATTGCGCGTTGATTATTCGAATATGGAAATCGCCGCCGTGCCCGCGCCGCGTCCGCAGATTCTCGTCGCCGCCACGGGTGACTGGACGAAGATGACATTGACGGTCGAAGGGCCGGCGGTGGCAGGTATCTATACCTTGCTCAACGCGGAGGACCGGCTGCGCTACGTGCGGTTTGATTTCAATCACAACTACAATCAGACCAGTCGCGAGGCGGTTTATGAGTGGTTCGGCAAATGGCTGTTGAAACTGCGCGACGCGTCGTCGCTGAAGGAAGCGGCTTACACGAAAGAGCCGGACGTCGAGTTGCGCGTGTGGCCGGACGGGAAGGTGCCTGCCGGCGCGTTGCCGGAGAAAGAGTTCATTCATTCGTTGATTCAACGGGACCGGGCGCAGTTGGACGCGTTGAGGCCGCGCGACCGCGAGTCGCTGGACAGATTCAAGAAGGTGATGGAGCCGGCGTGGCGGCACACGTTGCAGATCCATTTTCCCGAAGGCAATCTGCTGGTGGAGGCGGGCGAAGTGAGCAAAGTCGCCAGCTACACGGTGTCGCACCTGGCGATCGGCCGCGCGGGCAAAGGCGATCGATTGCCGGTGTTGATGATTTCGCCGAAACGGGACATGCTGCGAAACCTTGTGGTGCTGGCGCACCCGGATGGCAAGTCGGCGTGGCTCGACCAGGGTGGCGCTCCAGCCGGACTGGCGAAGA
>QHPA01000159.1 GCA_003218935.1 Verrucomicrobiota bacterium | reverse complement strand
ATCCCGCGCTGCCGGTAGGCCATCACGTCGCGACCGGTTGTGTCCCCTTCCTTCCGCAGGACCAACATCTGCACGTCGCCGGCAACCCGGCGCTGGATCTCGCCGTCCCTATAAATGCGAACGACCACTTGGAAATTGTTCCGGTCATCCACGGCGTACTCACATGCAACCAGAAGGTCGTTCGAGTTCTGAGGCTGCGCCGGCATTTCGAGGAGAGGAAATTGCCCTGCCTTTACGGCGGCCTGCAATGCCTCCCACTGGGCGAGGGCGTCGGGCTGGCCTTTCGCGTTCCGTGCGTCCAGGATTTGCTGCGCGATGATCTGGATTGTCCGATGCGTCTGGTAGGCCTCGTTTGCCGCACGGGCAAACGCCGCGGCTTGAAAGCTGAATTCGACGCGATGGGTGAGAGGTTTGCCCGTCGTCGGTTCGCGATAAGTAACCGTGACGAAGGTCGGTTGCTCATGCTGTTGACGCTGGAGTGCCGCCAACTCGGGAGCCGTAATGCGCCGTGGCAGGCCGCCCATTCCTTCGCCCCAGGCCCACACCTCCACCAGGGCGTTCCGATCCGCCAGAAACTCCACCAACCCGCGCCAGGTGTTGAACCGACCCTGGATAGCGAATGGCGCGTCTTCAGGCGCGCCGACCAGAGCGGCAAACCATTGCCCTTCCAGTTTCTCGCGGACCACCTGCGCGTAATTTGCGTCCTGCAGCAGAAGCCTTTCGCTCTCGGCCCGGCTCAGGTCGGCGTAATGTTTTACCGGAGGCGACAGTTGCTGGAACACCTGCGTAACCTGCGCAGCCAATTCGCGATCCCAAACATTCGTCAGGGATCCTGTCGTCGGTTGTTCCCGCTCGGCCGCGATCAGCGACGGCTGATCCACGAATAGAAGCACCAGCGTTTGCGCCAGCAATGGGAATGCCGCTCGAATAGTCATTGTGCCATGCCACTGGTGCCGAAGCATTCAAGGCATGGGGATATGGACGCCTTGAATAGCATTCCCGCTTTAGCGGAGCAAGCCGCGAAAAGCATGGTGACCAAAAACGTGCAGGGAGAGCGGCGTTTGCTATCGGAGCAGCTCGCGCAACGGGTACGAGGAAGGTGTGCGGAACGCCTTGTTTGCCTGTGCGGTCTCTGTCATGGTGCATCCCACACAACCCCGATGAGCACAAAACCATCCGCTACCCTTGCCAGGAAAAACGTTGAATCAACGGACGTTCGTTCGGGCCTCAGCCCGGCAACCATTGCTCGCGCGTTTCGCGATAACCTGGCCTATCTGCAGGCCCGCTTTCCCGCCGTCGCCACCAGGAATGATCATTACATGGCGCTGGCGTATTCGGTGCGCGACCGTCTGTTGCATCGGTGGATCAACACGGCGCGCAGTTACTTCGAACGCCGGAGCCGCACGGTCTGCTACCTTTCGGCAGAGTTCCTGATGGGGCCGCAGTTGGGCAATAACCTTGTCAACCTGGGAATTTACGATGAGGTTCGGACGGCGATGCAGGACATGGGACTCAACCTGGACGATCTGCTGGAACAAGAGGAAGAACCCGGCCTCGGCAACGGCGGACTTGGCCGTCTGGCCGCCTGTTTTCTCGACTCGCTGGCCACGTTGGGAATCCCATGCATCGGTTATGGCATTCGTTACGAGTTTGGGATCTTCGACCAGGCAGTGCGGGAGGGGTGGCAGGTTGAACTCACGGACAAATGGTTGCGCCTGGGTAACCCGTGGGAAATCCCGCGGCCCGAGATCTTTTTCGATGTCAAGTTTGGAGGCCGCACCGAAGGGTACGTTGAGAATGACCAATATCGGGTGCGCTGGATTCCCGATCGCGTGGTCCGGGGAATGGCGTTTGACACGCCTGTGCTGGGCTACCGCGTCAACACTGCCAACCTGCTGCGCCTGTGGAAAGCGGAAGCAGCGGAGTCCTTCGACTTCCAGGCGTTCAACGTGGGCAACTACTATGGCGCCGTCATGGAAAAGGTGGTTTCGGAGAATATCACCAAGGTCCTCTATCCCAATGACGAATCGCTCCAGGGAAAACAGCTTCGTCTCCAGCAGCAATACTTCTTTGCCTCCTGTGCCTTGCAGGACATCCTCCGCATCTACCGGCAGCAGCCGGGAGCAATCACGGAGAAACTCGCGCAGAACTTTGCCGTCCAGCTCAACGACACGCATCCTGCGATCGCCATCGCCGAACTGATGCGCCTCCTCGTCGACGAGCATAGGGTCGGTTGGGATCAGGCCTGGCAGATGACACAGAGCATCTTCTCGTACACCAACCACACGCTCATGGCCGAAGCTCTGGAGCGCTGGGCCGTCCCGCTCTTCGGCAGCCTGTTGCCGCGCCACCTCGAAATCATCTACGAAATCAACCGGCGCTTCCTGGACACGGTCCGGCTCCGTTTTCCAGGCGAAGACGACCGCGTCACGCGCATGTCTCTGATCGAAGAACACGGTGACCGCTATGTACGGATGGCTAATCTGGCCTCCGTCGGGAGCCACGCGATCAACGGCGTCGCCAGGTTGCACAGCGACCTGCTGAAGGCAGGCGTCCTGCGCGACTTCCATGATTTCTCGCCGGAAAAGTTCACCAACGTGACCAACGGGGTCACCCCCCGCCGTTTCCTGGTACTCAGCAATCCCGCCCTGGCTGAGCTGATCACGCGCCGCATCGGGCCACAGTGGGTCAGCGACCTCGACGAATTGCGCCAACTCGAGCCACTGGCGGAGGAGCCCGCATTCCGACAGGAGTGGCGCCAGATCAAGCGGCAGAACAAATGCGCCCTGGCCGACATGATTTGCCGCCGGACGAACATCGTGGTAAATCCCGACACGCTCTTTGACATCCAGGTCAAGCGGCTCCACGAATACAAACGGCAACACCTGAACGTGCTCCATATCATTACGCTCTTTAACCGCCTGCGCTCCGATCCCCACCTCGACATCGCTCCCCGCACGTTCGTTTTCGGGGGCAAAGCCGCGCCCGGCTATTTCATGGCCAAGTTGATCATCAAGTTGATCACGTCCGTTGCTGAGGTGGTGAACCGGGACCACGCGTTGGCTGGCCGCCTGAAGGTCGTTTTCCTGCCGAACTTCAATGTGAAAAGCGCCCAACGGGTCTATCCTGCCGCCGAAGTCTCCGAGCAGATCTCGACTGCCGGCAAAGAGGCCTCCGGCACCGGCAACATGAAGTTTGCCATGAACGGGGCCCTTACTGTGGGAACGCTCGACGGAGCAAACATCGAGATCCGCGACGAAGTCGGTCACGAAAATTTTTTCTGCTTTGGCCTGACTGCCGATGCAGTACTGGAGTTGAAGGCGCGCGGCTACCGTCCGCGAGACTACTATGAGGCGGACCCCGAACTGAGAGAGACTCTTGACCAGGTGGCTTCCGGCTTCTTCTCGCCCGAAGCACCGGCGCTGTTCAAGCCGCTGGTGGATTCGTTGCTGGATCACGATGAATTTATGCTCCTGGCCGACTACCGCGCCTATGTGGACTGCCAGGCGAGGGTGAGCCAGGTCTATAATCAGCTGGAAACCTGGACGCGCATGTCGATTCTGAACGTCGCTCGCATCGGTTACTTCTCCTCTGATCGGTCGATTCGGGAGTACTGCGAGCGCATTTGGAAGATCGCGCCGGTGACCATCGACCTGCATGGCTGAGGGGCGAGCGCGAGGCGACGGCGGAATGCTCAGACGGGCATCGAGTTTTCAAAATCTGCGCCACGTCGGTCAAAAAATGGCCTGTGATTGGCAACCGATGTGTAGTGCTCATTTGCGGATTCACCGAGATTGCCGCAGAGAACCAAAACAGAGTTCGCCTATGAAAACAAAAATTTCTCAAGTGCGAGGTCGGGTGCAGCGCCGAACCAGTGTGGGCATGTTGCGAAAGACTGTCGGCGCGGCTGCTCTCAGCGAACGAACGCCAGCGCGCCTCAAACTGAAATCCATCCTGCCATCGCAAAAGGCATTGCGTTACGCGAAGTCTTTCGCCCGGCGATTCGGCGCCCGGCTCGTGTTGTTGCACGTTGTCGAGTCGGTCCCTTACACCGCGGACTTTGGATACGGCCCCGTTGTTCGCACAGTACCTGATCCACTCCTCTTGAAGCGTAGCCAGACGCATCTCGACGCCATCGCACGGCGGCAGCTCGATTCGGAATGCCGGTGCGATACATTGGTTCGCAGCGGCGTCGCATTCGACGAAATCGCAAAGGTCACGAAAGAACTCGACGTGGATCTGATCATCCTCGCCACGCGCGACTACACCGCGCTGGACCATGCCCCATTGGGCAGCACGGTAGAACGCGTCGTCCGCCACGCGCCTTGCCCGGTTTTGATGGTGCGGGAGAACGAACACGAATTCATTGGGCAATCCCTCAACTCACCGGGGTCCCTAAGACAATTCAACGGAAAAACGGAAACAGCGGTTTGCCCAACCAACTACAGTCAACCAAAAAGGAACTTATGAAAATCAAACCTGCAATTAAACGCGGCCGGGTGATCGTCGAGCTGAATCGCAAGGACGAGTCCATCCTTGGCACCAGCCAGAACACCTACAACAAACCGACTCCGTTTAGCTTGAAAGACATTCTGGTGCCGATTGACTTTTCGGACTGCTCGAAAAAGGCGCTGCGATACGCCGTTCCATTCGCCAAACAGTTCGGCGCAACCATCACGCTGTTGCACGTCGTGCATGTCAATTACTCTGCCGGCCCGGAGTTCGGCGCTATAGACTTTCCGCTCATCGAGGCCGATTTGCGGAAAAGCGCGGAAAAGCAACTGGCAGAGCTCGCGGCGACTGAAATTCAACAACAGGCCCCAACCCAGACGCTCGTCCGGATCGGTCAGGAAGTGGCGGAGATCGTTGACTCCGCCAGGAAGCTGGAGAGCGACCTCATCATTATCTCCACGCACGGCCGCACGGGTCTGAAACATGTCTTCATGGGTAGCGTGGCTGAAAATGTTATCCGTCGCGCAACATGCCCGGTGCTCGTGGTGCGCGAGCAGGAACATGAGTTTATCGGAAACTGACGCTGCCTGCGGATCGAACTTAGCCTGTCTATTAAGATGAAATGCTCGCCCTCACCCCGGCCCTCTCCCCCAGGGAGAGGGAGAAACTTCCTCAGCGTTGGAAAACGCTCACCATTCAGTGACTGTTCTCCAGCGCGGCCATTGCGAGGTCCCTCTCCTGGGGGAGAGGGTTAGGGTGAGGGCGAACCAAACCTCTGACTGGATAGTGACCGCTTAGCCATTACCTATGATTCAAAACGAAATTGTTATCGAACCAAGGCGCCCGCGGTCCGCGAAGCTTTGCGGGCCGGAAACTGCCTTCGGTTGCCCGCGCGACTTTCTGGACAACCGATTTGTTTACGTGGTCGTCTCGCCGCGCGCCCGCGGTCTTTCCGTGGGCGTAAACCTGAACCCTGACAAACGGTGCAACTTCGACTGCGCATACTGCGAGGTCAATCGCGGCCTGCCACCGGCGGTAAATCATCTGGATGTGGACGTGATGGCGACGGAACTGACCGACACACTCGCGCTCGTACGTTCAGGCGGATTGCGCGAACGGCCCTGCTACCGAAACACGCCAGGAGAACTGCTCGAACTCCGTCACGTTGCGCTCAGCGGCGACGGCGAGCCAACGCTTTGCGCGGATTTCATGGAAGCCGTCCAGGCCGTGATGCACGTGCGCGCGCGCGGGCAGTCTCCGTTTTTCGAGATTGTGCTCCTCACGAACGCCAGCGGGCTTGATTTGCCTGTCGTGCAATGTGGCCTGAAATTTTTCACCAGCCGCGATGAAATCTGGGCGAAACTTGACGCCGGCACACAGGCGCACATGGACAAGATCAATCGCGCACAAGTGTCGCTGGAAAAAATCCTGGCTAACATTCTGTTGACTGCCCGCAAGCGTGCGGTCGTGATCCAAAGCCTTTTTCCGAGCATCAACGGCCAGGAGCCGCCGCCCGAAGAAATCGAAGCCTACGCGCAACGGTTAAAGGAACTGAAAGACGCGGGCGCACTGATTCCGCTGGTGCAAATCTACTCCGCGACGCGGCCCACGGCGCATTCCGAATGCGGCCATCTGCCGCTCAGAACTTTGTCGCGCATCGCCAGACGTGTGCGCGAGGTCACTGGTTTGAAAGCGGAGGTGTTTTAGCGAACGAGGTTCCTTTGGCCACCTGATTCCTCGGATTCCTTGTCACCCGATAAGGTGTCGGAGTCTCTCCGAGTTTTGGCGAGGCCGCAACCCAAGACTCCCAATAACCAAGGACACTACCCAATTCCCCGTGGTACGGCTCCTGCGCGAATAGGCGAAAATCGGTGATTGGCGAGTGCTGAGCATCCTCTTTTGGGCGTGGCTTCGGAGGCACGGTGAACCCAAACAGAGGCAGGGTCTCATCCGCTAAGTCGCCAGCGTCACACGACTGTTCTTTGTTAACGAAGTCACCCATTGGCTCAAGTCCTTTGGCGAAACGCCGCAGTGTCGTACTTATGGCCTCGATGCTGTTGTCCACACCAATCCAATGACGACCGAGGTGCGAAGCCACGTTCATCGTCGTACCCGAACCGGCGAAGCAGTCAAGCACGAGGTCGCCTTTGCTTGATGACGCTTCGATGACGCGTGAAATGAGTTCCGGGTTCTTTTCAGTCGGGTAGCCGGAGATTTTGATATTCTGGTTGTGTGCGTCGCGGAGATCCAGCCAGATGTCCTGCAGCGGCACGCCGGCGCTTTCATCGAGGTAAATCTTCCGGCGCGGGTTTCCATTGGCCGACCAAAAGATCTCGCCGCGCGCATCCATTTCATCCAGCACTCTGGGAGGATACTGCCAGTGCTTTCCTGGCGGCGGATTCGTCCCGCGCCACGGCTTGCCCGTCTCGCCATTACGCACGCCCGGCGCGTGCAAGGGAACTTTTTTAAACCTGCGTCCGGTGCCGGGTTCGACATACACGTACTCCTTGTTCGCTCTCAGCTCCGTCCAAGGCTCAACCGGACGATGCCACACGTAGTTGTCCGTCTTTGTGTAGAAGAGAATGAAATCTGCAACATTGCCGTAAGCCTTCTTCGTGTAGTTCTTGGGATTGCATTTCTTCCGTGTTATCCAATTACGGAAGTTGGAGCGGCCGAAGATTTCGTCCATCACGGGCTTGGCGAGAAATGCCATATTGTCATCAAGGTGGACGTAAATCGAGCCGTCGTCGGCGAGAAGTTCGCGCAGAAGAATCAGTCGCTCTCGCAGGAATTCCAGGTAGTGTGCCCCCTCCAGAAGGTCGGCGTACGCATCCGCCTGTTTGCGCGATTGGAATACACTCTTCGTAGCGTACGGTGGATCTATGTAAACGAGCCGAACTTTCCCACAGACCTGCGAATCAGCAGCCAGCGAGGCTAGGACGCCCAGGTTTTCGCCGTAGTAGAGGCGGCTTAGACTTTTCACTCCGTGCTTCTGTGGCCAGAGCAGTCTGAATTGAGCAGGCTTGGTTTCCAGAATCGCCCGCTCGGACTTTTTCCCTCCATAAGCAACACACACATCGGTCTTGCCGCCACTTGTGCCATTCGGTTCGGACAGCGGCGGCTTGAGGCTGTTCCATTTCGTTTTGGGGATTCCTGTAGCCATATTCAACTCCAGTTCACGAAAAAAGCCAGTCGCGGGTGATGCGCTCCGGAATCATCCGCAACGTGGCTACCATGATTTTGCCAGGACGACTGCGCTCGAGATACGCATAGTCATCCCACATCGAACCGAGTAAGAGCCCTGGCCCGTCATTGACGAAAATGACCTTGGTACGAAGGCGGTGCTTCTTGGCGTAGGTCAGAATCTCATCAGCGCAGTTCAAATAGCCGCCCGTCCGGTCGTCCTCTTGTGCGCCGCCACGATCAGAGTCATAACGTGCAAGGCCTATGGCGAGAATCTCCATTTTGGTTGAGTCGTACACCACGAAGTCAACCGGCCGATCAGGTTTTGGATAGTTCTCAAAGACCTCGCCAAGGAGGACATCTTTGCCCGCGCGCTCTGGCCCTTTAATGGGAAATTCAGGGAAGTTAGAGCGGAAGACGGAGAAAAATCTCTCCGTCAGGTCATAGCCCTTCTTGCCTCGGTCTTTGTATTCCCACAACACTGCGCACAGCGCCTCGTCGGGAATCGGGCGAGACGTGAACGCGGCTTGGGCTTTGTGGATAGGCCTGAACCCCTTCCCGAACTGGTCGCAAATCGTCTTCGCCTTCGATTTCTGCTTAAGCATCTCCACCGGCGTCTCAGGGCTGATGTACTTCCGAAAAACTCGCGCAAGCTGAACGCGCATCCAGCCATCCGACTGTTCGACGATTTGCATGAACAGTCCAATCGAGGACTCAGATCCTTTCAAGAGTTGACCGAAGAGGACCAAGACCGGTTTGTAGAGCTCACAAGCGTCCTTCAAGATGTCGGGATAGTACTCGCCCGTGGCGAGCGTAATCCAGTTCCTCGCGTCAGCCTTGTAATCGGCAAACGTCTTCGACCTCTTGACCTTCCTCGGTTTCACGACGGAAAGCATTCCAATATCTCTCCCGACAATCAAGCATTCGTCACAACTTTGCCAACATCCGCGTCCACCGAGGCGCAGCGGTAAAGTGATGCGAAGGGTTTTCCATTGCCACCGTCCTCGGCATGTCGGCGTTCGTCAGAATGTAGCCTGCGAGACCAAAGACCTATCTGTACGTCGCAAGAAATGTTGCGCGTTTGCCAATTCACGCGCAGCGCGCAGATCGGGACTGAGGCAATTTCTTGTCAAGTTGATGAATGAATCATCAACTGAAGCAGATTGAACTATGACAAGAATACCGAGAGCGTTATTGGCCGTTTCTCTGACCGCGTTTGCTGTCGGGAGTGTGGTTACATTTGGCAGTCCCGAGATTCCAGTGGGCTGGACAGTGGGGATGCCTGTCGGCGCCATTTTCTTTGGATTGTTCCTCGTGACTTTCATGCTCCAAAAGGAAGTCGCGAGGTTCGACGAAGAGGAACTTAGACGACTGGAATTGGCCGCTCCCACAGCGCCCTATAGGTCTGCCCGAATGTGGATGGGATGCGCGTCCTCGGTGAAGTTATAGGGCTCCCACGTTTCGATGTGTCGGTCACTCGTATGGGCTCTTCTGAGGGATGCCTCTTGGTCCTTCTGGATCGGGCGGCTGGGTGCGAAGGAATTTGACTTCTTCCGGTTTGACCTCAAGTCCCGAGTTTCCGAATGAGTTGTAAACGAAGGTCAGGGCGTTGGCGATATCGTCATCGCTAAGTGGAAACTGAGGCATGCTATTGTTGAATTTCCTGCCATTGACAATCAGCTCTCCCTGCCGGCCATTGATTACAATTTTTATCGCTCTGTTCTTGTCCGCATTTAGAAAATCCGAGCTGGCCAGAGGTGGAAATACGTTCGGGAGTCCCTGGCCCGTCGGCTGATGACAGGCTGCGCAGATGGAAGTAAACAGACGCCTGCCAAGCTCAATTTTCTCAGCTTTGGATTTTGGCGCGCCTGGCGGCGGCGTGACACCACGGAGCGCGCCGGCAGCCACCCAATTGCGGATGATCAGACGTTCCTCATCGGTGATCGCCAACGACTCAGGACTATTGGCGATGGGCATTGATTCTTTATAGTAAGTCCCCTTCCAACTGTCCCACAGCCGTCTTCTGATCTCCCAGCGATCTGCATAGGCCGTCCGGTAATCGAGCCAATTGTAAACAAACCGCGCTTGCTCGTTATGGCATCTGGAGCACTTTCCCATGATGATAGGCAATACGTCCCGTAGGTAAGTTGGCGCTTGATTCGTTGATTCTGCCGTAGCGGGGGCGCTCTGCGCCGAAGCCCAAGTGCTGGATAGGCACGCGAGCGTGGCCAGGAGACAGGCTCGGATTAAACCCGACCGCTTGCTGTTATGGAATATGCATGTGTGCATAGCTATGTTGGTAATAATCAGTTTCGATTTTCAAAATGAAGGCTTCAAAACCCATAGGAAAGCTGGAAAATCAACTGGTCTTTCTGAGTTGGATCATTGCTGTGGAGAAATTCATAACCTCCTTCGAACAGCAGCGTATTCGAAAAATAGTAGATATAGCCCAGAGTGTACCGCCGGGTCCGAGTGCCCAGGCCGTCGTGGATACTGTCATACCGGTTCACCAGTTCCAGGTTATTGATAACCGGCCAATCCAGGTTTAATCCAACGAGCTTATAGCTGGCCTGCAACCACCATCCCTCGGGTCGGACGTTCCCGTGATCATCGCTTCCATAGCAACTCCGGATATATTCGCCCTTGACCTCAACGGTCGATCCCAGGTGCAGGCTGGCGTCCAGCACCCCCGCGGACCACAGATGCTGTCCCGCGTTATCCCATTCCCCCGATTGACCCGAAAGGCCCAGCTCCAGATCGTAGTGGGGCTTGAAAGGCATAAACCACCCCACGCGCGCGCCGCCGCTCGGTTTGCCGTGCAAATTGGCCACCGCATTGTCCGATCGCAAGCCCACGTTCCCACCCAAATCCAGTTGATCGGCATTGCCGGTGCCATCCGCCGAGCTTGCCCCATTCACACCCCACACGGAATAGTTGATTAATTTTCCGCTCTCGCCCAGCGGAACAGCCCCTCGTAACTGCGCTCCCACGCCCGCGCCTGGCAGCAGGTCGCGAGGCAATGGATCATCAGGAATTTTGTTCAACCAGCCCGCGGTCCGCTCGCTATAAGTGCCGAGAGGCAAAACCATGTCTCCCGCCACCAATGTCACATAATCGTTCATCAGGTAATCCAATTGGGCGAAGCTTAGATTGATGGTCGTAGTGGCCCCGGGACTGTTCGGAGCGTTATTCTGCAAACCAAAATCGAAACCGGCCTCGAACAGGACCTTCTCTCCGCCCCGATATAGGAAAATGGGCGCAAAATCCGCGAACAAAAATGTCCCATGCTGGCCCGAGGTCTTGGCGTATTGAAACTCCGCATCACCGAGAATGGAGAAGTTATGGTTGACGGTGGCCTCGTCGAGCGGCACCCGAGGAAGCGGTTCCACTGGGACGGCTATCGCCGCCGTTTGGACGTTCGAGACTGCTTGTTGTGTTTCTTCCAGCTTTTGCTGCAGTTCCTGGATTTTCCGCTGGTCCTGTTCGTGAGTCTTCTGATCTTGCGCGTGGACCTGCGCATCTTGCGCATGTGTTTTTTCCAGTTGCTCGATCCGCAGGTCCTGTTTTTCAATTTTCTGGCCTAGTTTGGTGACTAGGTCTTTCAATTCGTTGAACTGCTGGTCGTCGATAGCGGCCGCTGTCCCGACCGGTAGCGGAACCGCCAGCGCACAGCACATGCACGCGCATCCTAACGCGAAGGAACGTGTTTTCATGCTAACGTTTTTGCCATTTTAATCCGGGTTCAGCCGCTTATCGCCCGCTGTTGTCCTGAAGGTATTTGAGGATCATCTGCGACTGTTCGGCAGGAAGGTTCGCCCGCACGCGCATGTGGAGCAGGATGGTTTTCCACTGCGCCGCGGTCCTCTCCGTTGGATAACGTTCGGGGTGGCACCTGTTACAATGCATCGAATACAGCTCCGCTCCGCTGAGCTTTTTCTTCTCCGGCTTTTTCTCGACCCTTTTTTCTGTTTTCTTTTCCGCTTTGGCACCTGCGCCGGGAACGAAAACGCTGGACAGAGCATAAAGGAGCGCTCCAAGCACCGCGACGCCGGCGCCGGTCCACAGACGTGATTTCAACGAGCTGGGTCGGTTCATATTTTTAATAGTTTTAATTTGTAGGTACTTCATCAGCTAACTTCGCGCGCTAGTCTTTGACCATCGGAAGGTCATCAGGATTTTGTTTCGATACCACGAATGACAGGGAACTGCTCCACCTCTATTGCCAATAACTCACCATTTGTTGCCATCGCCTGTGCGGCGAATGGCTTGCTCCCCAGTACATGGCAAGAAAGGTTGCGCGTTTGTCAATTCACGCGCAGCGCGCAGATCGAGACTGAGGCAATTTCGGGTCAGGGTGAGGGGAAACAACGGTTCGACAGTCTCTGTGTGTCGTTTATGCGAGGGACCGCTCAGTAATTCCATGGTGAAGAATGGCCTCTGTGTGGAAAGAATATCTGTCCGCACACACCTGACGGCAGTCGCGCGGGCCGCAATCTTCTCCGCGGGCATTCACACTGGCCTGTCCGACGGGCGAGGAGGTTGCGATGGACGCATCGTTGATCACCGCGGCCGTCTTAACGTTCGAGACGGCGAAGCTTAACATAGAGAGCCAACATCACTAATCCCATTAATGCGATGGTCGTGACCAAACCGAGTTGCCGGAACCGATATTCTGCCTTCGCTTCTTCAACCAACCTGGAAATGCCCAGAACGGCTTTCTCTCCCGGAGCGGCGGCTCGCTGGAAGTCGTTTTTGCTGAATGAGTGAATGTGAGAACGAGCCTGTTTCAAGCTGTCCGCCAATTCGTTCAACTTGTCGTGGATCGGGTCCACGTCCAGGCCTTTCATGGCCAATTGATCAGCGGTGACGCCAAACTCGTTCCAGGCCTGGTCCATCTGCGTTAGCGAGGCGTAAAAGTAAGCGGCGGTTGCGTTGCACTCGGGATTGTCCTTGGCGTATTGCTGATGACATTTGTTGCACAAGGATTCCTGCCCGGCGGCTAACATCGAATCGTGCGTCTTGGCGATGGCATGGTTCCCGTGGCACTTCGCGCATTGGGGCCATTTGTGCTCCTCGAAAGCCTGCTTGTGTTTGCTGCCATCAAACAGGCTGGCGTTGCCCGCGTGGCAGAGACTGCAGCTCTGGCTCACGCTCGACAAGCCAATCGGCATAGCGGCATGGTTGCCGTGACAGTTGTTGCACGCCGGCGCGCCCAGATCGCCTCGCTCCAGCAACGCGCGACCGTGCACGCTGGCGCGGTATTCTGCCACTTGGTTGGTGGGCATGGGTGAACCGTCGGGCAGAGTCAGGCCGGCCATCCGCTTGGCATCTGAGTGGCAGGCGCCGCAGGTTTCCGAGACCCGCTTGCGGTAAACCTTCGAGAGCGGATTTTTGGCGCTGCGAATGCCGTGGACACCGTGACAACTCAAGCAATCGGGAGCGCGCTGATCTTTGGCCTCCAGCAGCAACTTTCCGTGCGGGCTGTCTTTGTACTTCGCCAACTGGTCGGTAGGCAACGCGGGATTGAATCGGTTCATGAACGTCGGGTCGGAATGGCAGCGCGCGCAGAAAGAAAGAATCCAACCACGATCCTTGTCACGGCCAGTGCTTTTCCATTCTTTGACAAAGTCATGTTCGAGCTTCTGGTTGGCAGGATCGCCCCCGTGGCAGCCGGCGCAGGAGAGGCCGCGGCGAAAATGCACATCATCAACAATGTCCTGCAGGCTCAGATGGGAGGGAGAGCTGCCCGGCGACGCAGAAAGAGTAAAAAGCGTTTCGGGCTTTTGCACTTCGGGGTCCGTGTGACACAGGATGCAATTATCCTGCAACGAAATCTCCATCTTTTGCGGACGCAAGCCCAGCGCCAGGAGGGTACCCAAATGATCGGGGCGAGTGATGACCTCCGCCTCAACCGTGTTGATGAGGAGAGCTTTGAGGTGATCATTCAACCCGTCAAAGTAGGTTCGTTGCTCCGGAGTGATTGTCGGTTTGCCATCCTTCCCTTGGGCCGCAAACAATCCTGCCAGCTTTTCGGGAATGACGCCCGTTTTTTCATCCGCCGCAACGGCTGCCAGGGAGACGCACAGGACCGGGCATAGGAAAGACGAAATGATTCTCATCGTGAACCTCCCGGATTAACTCTCCTTTCGTCCGTCCGAAGAACAATCATCGCGACGCTGACGGCTGCGAGGACTGCCGCGATGACGCCGGCAACGAGATACGGAAACCCCAGCCACCCATGCAAGACGACGTGGAGCAGCGCCGCTCCCGTGAAGACGAACCAACGATGACGATGGAGCAGCCAACGAACTCCGATGATTACCGCGCCCGCGCCCAGGGTCCACCAGGCGCAGGTCCGGGAGATGGCTTTCAATGAAGCCGCCGAAGTGGCAGGCTCCATACCGCCAATATCCCAAGCCTTCAGCGTCAGAAACGTCAAAAAGAGAATTGCGCCCCAACCGAAGTCGCTGAAGGCTGGCGACGGCTGTTCTCGCTGCGCCTGACGATCCAGCCATGGGATGATGGCCCAGATGCCAAGGAGAAGACTTACGACC
>QHPA01000145.1 GCA_003218935.1 Verrucomicrobiota bacterium | reverse complement strand
GCGCCGCCTCGGCCACGCCCTTGGGCAGGTCGTTGTAAATCCAGTGGCCCGCGGCCTCGACTTCCTTGCGGTCGTTCAGCACGCGCTCTCGCCGGTCTTCGGCAGCATGAAGCGCTGCGGTTGCCACGAGCAACGAGCCGGTCAAAAGGGCGAGGGATTTGGTCATCGGTTTCGATTGAGGACTTTTCCTGACAACGGTTCAAGAAACTTTTTTGACGGCTCATTCCGTGGTGGTGGGCAAATCAGTTTTCCGAAAACGGCGGCACATAGCTGCGGAGCAGCGATAGACTGTAGCCCACGGCGTCAGCCGTGGGTTTGAGTGTGAGAGTTGAGAGCCGCGTCGCGGCGAAAGAAAGCCCAATAGGAAAGCGGGATTCTATCGCCCCTTCCGGGGCTTATGGCTTTGTCGTCCAGCTCCCACGGCTCACGCCGTGGGCTACCCTCTTCCGCCACTCCGTGGCTGGCGGCAGGATTCATTTGCATACGCTGATTTTGCGCCTGCACTCCGACGGCGCATCCGAACAGTAGCGAGACTCCTGAAACAATTGTGCCCTTTCGACTATTCCTAGGACGGCCTGCACGGATGCCGCCGGGACTTGCAGCCAGAGATGGCGCGCTACGTAGCGCACGCCTCCACCGTGCAGGTTGCGCGGCATCCTTGCCGCGAGATGAGGCGCGAGGCTCGGAAGCCTCGCAACTGGCAGGCAGGATGCCTGCGCTGCCTGAGACGACGAGCGTCGCCTCGCGTAGCGCACGCTTCCAGCGTGCCGGTTGCGCGGCATCCCTGCCGCGTGAGGTGAAAAGATTTGCCCCGCGCCTTCGGGCACGCCATAAGTGAACGAAAACAAACCGATGAAATCTGTTGTTGAGCGCCTGTTCCTGTTCGCCGCGTTTGTGCTCTTTGCTGCCTCGCGCCTGTTCGCCGCCGATCAGACGGCCAGCTCTTCAGCCTGGAAGAACATTCTACAGCCGGAGAGCCAACAGCCGTTTGGCATCGAAAAGCGCATCCCGTGGACGACCTCGCGGATTACGGGCTCGCCCGATCCGCCGCTGCCCTATGTGGTGAAGCGCGTTTTTCCGAAGCTCAAATTCAAGGAGCCGGTGGATTGGGCCAACACGCCGGCGGTTGACCGCCTGTTTGTCGCGGAACAGTGGGGGAAAATTTTTTCGTTCAAGAACGATCCCGATGTCGAGCAACCCGATCTGGTGATTGACCTGCACAAAGAGATTCCTGCTTCAACCCAACTTTACGGGATGGCTTTTCATCCCGGGTTCACGACCAACCGGTTTGTCTATTTGTGCTACGTCCTGAAAGACGGTCTGCCGGATGGCTCGCGCGTGGCGCGTTTCAACGTGACTCAGAGCGACCCGCCGCAAATTGATTCCGCGAGCGAAAAAATCATCCTCACCTGGCTCTCCGGCGGGCACAACGGCGGCTGCCTCAAGTTCGGCTCGGACGGCTTTCTCTACATTTCGACCGGCGACACTGCTTCGCCCGACCCGCCCGACCCGCTCAACACCGGCCAGGACATCAGCGACCTGCTCTCCTCGGTTCTCCGCATCGACGTTGATCACGAAGAGAACGACAAGCCCTATCGCGTGCCAGCCGACAATCCGTTCGTGAAAACACCGGGCGCGCGTCCCGAGGTCTGGGCTTACGGCTTCCGCAACCCCTGGAGGATGAACTTCGATAAACAGACCGGCGCGTTGTGGGTGGCAGACGTCGGTTGGGAATTGTGGGAAATGGTTTATCGCGTCGAGCGCGGAGGCAACTACGGCTGGAGCATCGTCGAGGGGCCGCAGTCGGTCAAACCGAACGGCAAAACCGGTCCCACTCCCATTTTACCACCTGTTGTTTCGCATTCGCACACCGAGGCGGCGTCCATCACGGGAGGCAGCGTTTATCACGGCAAACGGCTGCGCGAATTGGACGGCGCTTATATCTACGGCGACTGGGTGACGGGCAAGTTCTGGGGCCTGCGTCACGACGGCAAACAACTCACCTGGCGTCGCGAACTGGCCAACAGCACGATGCAAGTCGTGTGTTTCGGCGAAGACAATGCTGGCGAGCTTTACGCCGTGGACTACGGCGGCGGGATTTTCCAACTCGAACCAAACCCGGTTCCGGATAACAGTTCGAGCTTCCCGCGCAAGCTGAGCCAAACCGGCTTGTTCGCGTCCACCCGAGACCACGCGGCTGCGCCCGGAGTCATTCCATTTTCGGTCAATGCGGAACTCTGGAGCGACGGCGCGATCGCGGAACGATTGGCGGCTTTTCCAGACACGGCGGGGACTTACAAGGGCAAGGACCTCTGGGGAGCGGTGAAATGGATCTTTCCGTCCAACGCAGTTCTGGCGAAGACGTTGTCGCTGGAAATGGAGCCAGGCAAACCGCAGGGCCGCCGCCGCGTCGAGACGCAAATTCTCCATTTCGACGGCGTGAACTGGCACGGCTACGCGTATCAGTGGAACGCCGAGCAGACCGACGCCACGCTCGTGGACTCCGCGGGCACCAATCGCGCCTACCAAATCGTCGACGCGCAGGCGCCAGAGGGCCAGCGCGGACAAACCTGGCATTTCCACAGTCGCGCGGAGTGCCTGCGCTGTCACAATCCGTGGGCCGGTCCGCCTCTGGCGTTCAACTTTCCTGAGCTGAACAAAGACCATTGCTATCCGAGGGCGCCTGGCGTCGAGGCGGATTCGCGCGACGACAACCAGATTCGGACGCTGGCGCACATCGGAATGTTGGACAAGTCGTTGTTCGATGAACCGGCATTGAAGCTGGCCGATCCGCGCGACGCGAACGCCGATTTGCAGGACCGGGCGCGTTCCTGGCTGCACGTCAACTGCGCGCATTGCCATCGTTTCGGCGCGGGTGGTTCGGTCGCGTCGTTCTTCAACTACGACCAGAAGCTGGAAGAGAGCCGGACGGTTGATTTCGCGCCTTCGCAAGGCATGTTCGGCATTTCGGGCGCGCACGTGATCACGCCGGGCGACCCGTTGCGGTCAGTGCTTTACTACCGAATTTCGTCACTGGGACCGGCCCGTATGCCGCGTATCGGCTCCCACATCGTCAGCGAAGCGGGGTTGGACCTGATTTATGACTGGATAAAGCGGATGCCAACAGCGGCCGCCACGAATGAAACCACCGCCGCCGCGGCGGAAAGAATCGAAGAGACCAATCGCAACCTGCTGAACGGGCTTTGCGCCGGGAAAATTTCTTCGCCGGAAGGCCGGGCGGAGTTGATTGACCGCTTATTGAGTTCAACCATGGGCGCGCTGGCTTTGCTGCACGAGGTCAATGTGAAGTCATTAAGCCCGGTGTTGCATGCCGCAGTGATTGAACGCGGCGCGTCGCACGCGAACGCGCTCGTGCGCGACCTGTTCGAACGGTTTATTCCCGAAGAACGACGTGTCAAACGACTCGGCCCGGACATCAAGCCCGGTGAAATTCTTGTGCTCAAGGGCGACGCCGCGCGCGGTGAGAAGGTATTCTTCGTCGAAGGAGGTGTGCAGTGTTTCCAATGTCATCGCGCCAACGGCCGTGGCCGCGACTTCGGTCCTGACCTCAGCCGGGTTGGTCAGAAATACACTCGCGTCCAACTCCTCGACAGCATTCTCAATCCCTCGAAGGCCATCGACCCGGCGTTTGCGACTTATCAGGTGGAGACGAAAAACGACCTGAGCTACTCCGGTCTCCTGGTGCGAAAGAGCTCCGATGAAGTGGTGTTGAAGGACGCCAACCTGAATGAGGTGCACGTGAAAGCAAGCGAAATGAAAACGTTGGAGAGTTCAAAGGTTTCGGCCATGCCGGAAGGCTTGCTCCAGAGTCTGACCGCGCAGGAGGCGGCTGATCTGGTCGAGTTTCTCAGTTCGCTGCGTTAGCCGGCTCAAAAGAGAGCTTTTGATGGACCATCCCCCGTAGCGGCGCCCTCGGCAGAGCGCCGCCGGCTGTTGATCTCACGAATTGCAGCGCTCTGCCGAGACGCCGCTACGCGCACCAAAGACTGTCGCGGCTTGCAACGCCATGCTGAATCCCGGTAAATGGAAGCATGTCATTGCCGCCGAACGCAGCCGACAAACAGAACAAACAAGCGCCGGTGCCGAGCGATTTCATCCGGGAAATCGTTGCTGTGCATGTGGCCGAAGGGAAATACAAACAAGTTCACACGCGCTTTCCGCCCGAGCCCAATGGCTACCTGCACATCGGCCACGCGAAATCGATTTGTTTGAACTTCGGCATCGCTCGCGAATTTGGCGGTCTCTGCAATCTCCGTTACGACGACACGAATCCGACGAAGGAAGAGGTTGAATATGTCGATTCTATTTTCGAGGATGTCCGTTGGCTGATCGGCGGCTGGGCCGATCACTGCCTGGGGCTGAAGCCGAAAGGCAGGACCCCCGAAGCGCAAGTAGTGAATGGGAAGCAGGACTTTTATCTTCCACCAACGAGCGGAACATCGAACCTCGAACATCGAACGTCCAGCGTCGAACCGTTCTATGCTTCCGACTACTTCGACCAGCTCTACCAATACGCCGTCGCTCTCCTCAAAAAAGGCAAAGCTTACGTCTGTGACCTTTCGCCCGAAGACA
>QHPA01000144.1 GCA_003218935.1 Verrucomicrobiota bacterium | reverse complement strand
CCTCGATGCAGAAATACTGGCACGTCATCAACATCGGGATTCAGAACACGCTCGTGTACCGGGTGAACTTTCTGTTTCGCGCCGTGTTCGGTTTGATTCCGCTGATGGCCACGATTTTTCTCTGGCGCGCCATTTACGCCGGCCAAGCGGCGGGCGGCGAAGTGGCGGGCTACACGCTCGCGCAAATGACTTCGTATTACCTGCTCGTGACGATTGTGGACGCGCTGACGGCGGTGAACGAGGACGACTGGCAAATTGCCGCCGACATCAAGGACGGCAACATCAGCCAATTCCTGCTGAAGCCGATTGATTACCTGGCTTACCGGCTCTGTTTGTTCGGAACCGGGCGGTTGATTTACACGGTTGTGGCTGTCGTTCCGGTAACACTGTTCATTCTTCTACAACGAGAATATTTCGTCCTGCCGCCGGACTGGGGCACGTTCGGCTGGTTTCTGGTTTCCACGCTGATGACTGCGCTGCTGCAATTTTTTATGTCCTACACGATGGCGCTGCTGGCGTTTTGGGTGCTGGAAGTCTCCACGTTCATTTTCATTCTGTTCGCCTTCGAATACATCGCCGGCGGTCATCTGTTTCCGCTGGACATTTTGCCGCCGGTCCTGGCGCGGGCGCTGCAATTCACGCCGTTCCCGTATCAGATGTTTTTTCCGGTGAGCATTTATCTCGGACAAACCACCGGCACGGCGCTGTGGCAAGGGCTGTGCGTCCAGGCGTTTTGGGTGGCGACGACCTACAGTCTGGCGCGGTTCGCCTGGAGCCGGGGCATTCGAAAATATGCCGCTGTGGGCGGGTGATTATGTTGAACGGTTGGCACATGACACTGAAACGATATCTGAAAATCTACGGCGCGCTTTGGAAGAACTCGGTCGTGCGCGAGATGGGTTTCAAAACGAACTTCCTCCTTTGGATCGTCGTGGAGATGCTCTGGTTCGCGCTGCAACTGTCGTTCTTCGCGGTCATCTACACGCACACCGATCGGATCGGCACCTGGTCGAAGTGGCAGGTGGTGATGCTGCTGGGCGCCAGTCATTTCATTCAGCAGATTTTCACGGCCATCTTTCTGACCAACTGCACTCAGCTTTCCGAACTCATCCGCACCGGCAAACTCGATTTCATGCTGCTATTGCCGGTGAACACACGCTTCATGATTTCATTCCGGCAGGTGGACCTCGGCGGTTTTGTCAACGCCGCTTCGGCCGTCGCCGTGATGCTTTACGCGGGCAGACAACTGCACCTGTCGCCGGGCTGGGAACAGATTGTCGGTTTTGTCCTGCTGGCGGCGGTGGGCATTCTGATTCACTATTCATTGATGTTTCTGCTGGCGAGTGTCAGCTTCTGGACCGTGCGCGCGCAGGGCATCGTCTGGGGTTACTACAACCTGTTCAACATCGCGCGGCTGCCCGATGAAGCGTTTCGTGGATTGTTCAAGGCCTTCTTCACCTTCGCCCTGCCCATGCTGCTCATCGCGAATGTGCCGGCCAGATTGCTTGTGCGGAAACTCGGTTCGCCTTTCGATATGCTCCTGCTCCTGGGCATGGCTGTTATCTGCCTGCTGGTTTCGGAGGGCATCTGGCGGCTCTCCGTCCGGCATTACACCAGCGCCAGTTCGTAATGGCGGGGGAGGGTCGCGCCCGAAAACCGCTTCATGCCTGCCACCAGGTTCGCCCGCGGCGTCTGCATGAACCGCCCCTCTCCCCTTCCCTCCACATGAACCCAGAGGAACATCCAACATCGAACATCCAACATCGAATAGCAGCGCGAATGCTCGCTTACTTCGGCGTTCGGTGTTCGATGTTGGATGTTCGATGTTTTCCCTCGGTTCAGGGGTTTCAACGCGCGAATTTTCATTTCGGGGAATTCTCTCCCTGTCTTCGGCCACCCTCTCCCCGCAAGGCGGGGAGAGGGCAGGGAGAGGGGAGACGAGAAGAGGTCCAAGGCCCGCCAGTTTTTGTGAGAATAGCCCGATTTTAGCCTTGCATCTGCGCCGCGTTCTTTTAGGATAACCTTTGCACCTCCTAACCATGGCATCACACGCGCGTCTCCAATTTTTGCGGGCAGGCCTGTTCGCCTGTGTCTGGCTTGTTTGCGGCGCGTGGAGCGGTCGTACCGCTGATTCTCTTTCGCCCGGCGCGACCAACGTGTCCGGCGCTGAACCCGCGCCGGTTGGCGCTCCCACTTTTCAGGAACAGCAGGACGTGATCCAACAGGCCATCGAGCAGACGCGGCGCGAGGTCGAAGCCGCCGCCATGCGCAACGCCGAGGCACTGACCCAGCGGCTCACCCTCATCCAGCAGTCGCTTGAGACACAGCACCAGCGCGAGGTGGAAGCGGTGCAACGTTCAAACCGGACGGCGCTAATGGTCGCGGGCGCGTTGGCTGCAACGGGTCTTTTGGGCATGTTCTGTCTGGCGTTTTTCTTGATGCGCGCGACGAATCGGCTTACGGAGGTGGCCATGACCGTCCCGTTAAGCCACGCGCTGGGGACGGGCTATTCGCCCAACGTTTTGACGGCCGGCGATTCACATCTTGCCGCCGGCAATCCGACCGAGCTGGCCAGCGCGCGCTTTCTCGGCGCGATTGAGCAACTGGAAAAGCGTCTGCGCGAACTGGAACAGACGGCGCAGGAGGCTCCGTCAGTCGGAGCCAGCAATCACGTCAACAACCAACCGAACCCTGAAACGGCCAAAGCAGAGGCGAATTCGGAGACGAAAGCCAACGCCAGCACGACCCGGCACGAATCCGAGAAGAACCAGTCCGCCTGGCAGGAACCCGCCTCTGACTCCAGTCACCCACCGCACGTCGCTTTGCTGCTGGCCAAGGGCCAGACCTTGTTGAGCCTCGACAAACCTGCCGAGGCGTTGGCTTGCCTGGAGGAAGTGATTTCGCTCGACCCCCGGAACGCCGAGGCGCTCATTAAGCGGGGAAACGCCCTGGAAAGACTGCGGCGAACGGAGGAAGCGCTCGAGTGTTACGATCGCAACGATTCGAGGAAGCTCTGAAATGTTACGAGCAGGCGCTGCAGACCGAGCAGAAAACGCTCGCTTCATGATTCCACCGGCGCCTGTGATTTCACGGCCTCCAGGGTTTGTTTGACCATCTGGATTCGCGCGGCCAGCAGCTCGCGATTGGCCTGATCCTTGTTTGAGACCTCTTTTTCGAGTTCGGCAATGCGTCGTTCGTAGGCTGTCAGGCGGCCTTGAAGTTGGGACTGAATTTTCACCAGTCGCTGTTCCAACTCCGCCACCTGCGCGGCGCCGGCCTGCTGCATCTTGAGCAGATGCGCGCGCTGAGAGGCCACCCCATAAAACAGCGTGTCTTTCATCAGCCGGGCGAGATGCGGGATCATACCCTTGCGCACCAGTTCGCTCGCTCGCTCGGCCCGTTGTTCGGCGGCCAGGGCGCGCTTTTTGAGGGACTGAATTTGTGACTGAGCCGGGCTGGTCGCTGTATCCTGCTCAAGGTTGGAAACGGTCGCCCCTTTTTCTTCCGGGAACTCGAGGGCAGCAAGCTGGTTTTTCCCTTCAGCTGGAGACGAAAGAAGTCCTCTGGGGTTGGAATCTGCGACCGGCGTCGGAGAAAAGAACTTCTTCCGGCTCGCGAACCACCACCCGACGGAAAAAAGCAGCAGCGCGGCGAGCGTCAGTGTCGGCATCCACCAATGAATTATCAGTGGATTGACCGACGGCGTTTGGGGAACGGAAGCCGTCAACTTGACCACCAGGTCGCATGTTATGGGGAGATGGCCTGAGAGCTTCGACGCCAGGATGTTGGGGTTGCCCAGAAAGTTCGCGCGTTTTGCAAAAACGTAATCCAACGTCGCGGCGGCATACTGCCCGGTGCCGCGGCGCGTAACGCGGTTTTCCAGCGGCCCGCCGTCGAAGGCACTTTTGAATCCGGCCTGCTCGAGGAGTCGCAGCGTATTTTCGCTGACGAACTGCGACTCTTCCGGATTGGTGTTGAGGCTGCCGGCAATGATGATGGCCGCCGCCAGACTGGTCAGTCGCGCTTCGATGGAACGGGCGTGTTGAAGGAGCTGCGCTGCGGAGAGTTCGCGTTTGAGGATGTTGATTTGCGTGTCCCGTTCAAAATCGCCGCTCGTCGCGTTGTTCCTCAACTGGACGGAGTAAACGATAACCAGGCCTGTATCGTGGCGAATCGCGGCGAAAGCCAGGCCGCCCGGCGGCGCAATCAACCCCTCCGGCTTCCACGGCTCGGTCCAGGCCGCGGCCACCGGCTTTCTGGTGAGAACGGCGACTTGCGGAAGATCGTGGCCGGAAAGGTCGGTGAAGGCCGAACAGGTTGCTGTCTGGTAACGGGAAGGCTTCAGCAACGCGGCCAGCCGTTCGCAGGTCCGCCGGTCCGGCACTTCCTGCAACAGGATCACGTCGGCCTCCAGCGAGTTCAGGACGGAAGCGATGTTCGCCAGCCGCTTTTCGTCGGTCGCCGCCGCCGGCGCCTGGGGACTGAGATTCAGGTTCCAGGTGGTGACGCGAAGCGGTTCCGCGTGAATCTGCGAAACGCCGAGGAGGAACAGAAGCGCGATCAGCCGCCGCATAGTTTGCACGGTTTGCCTTCGTCCGAACTGCAAAGCCGTCGGAAATCTGGGGGATCGCAGAAAAACTTTGAAAGTCTTCGAGTTCACAATCCGCTCAGCTTATCAGCATAAGGCTAGTTTTTTCCTTCTCCGGTGTAAAGCGCCAAAGACAGCGGGTGCGTACGGTCAAGGCCTGCGAGGTGACGCGTCCGGCGGGAGTTTCTTCAACGGATGCACCCGTCAAACCGACGAAAGAATATCTCCGACCCTCCGCAACGGAGCATGATTTTGCCAGCGGAGGGCGTTTGTGGTTAACGGTAATGACTCCCCTGCCGCCACCGCGATCCGCGTTGTGGCCCAGCCACAGCGCCGACAGATGAATCTCGGCGACACCATTTCGCTTTCGGTTGAGGCGGCAAGCACTAACAAGCTGTTCTATCAATGGCAATTGAACGGAAATGACATTCCTGGCGCGACCGACCCGACCCTGACGATCGCCCGGGCGGGCCGGGAAAATCTTGGCAGTTACTGGGTGAATATCTGGGATCATAGATCCTGGGTCTGGAGTGACATCACCAGGGTCGAGTTGGTCAGTTCGGGATCTCCCGCGCCTGGCGATCAACCAGGATAGCCAGGGCCGTGGCGTTCTTCTGGTTTCGCAGGGAACCTCGGGTCGGAAAGTCGCCATCGAATTCTCCTCGGACCTGGTCAACTGGGCTGACCTCGGCGGTGCTGAACAGATCGATTCGAATTCCGTGCTCGACCGCTTCTCGGGCCAACAAAGTGAGCGCTTTTACCGGTTGCGCCTCGAGTGAAGGGGCGCGTCAGCGGCTGCGGTTCATGATCTCAATCGCCGTCATAATGAAATCCGCTTACGGACCCTTAAAGCGCCTGGGATCGTCCCGAATCAGGAAGCATGATACGGAAAAGAGTGTCGAAGGCGTTGTTGGTGCACTTGCGACCATGGTCGTCAGTCAAATCCCAATGCACCTTGATGACTCCATTGGAGGTGCTTCCTGTGATCGTCTTCAGTCGCTCGCCGGCCGGCGGGGTGATTTCGACGGTGTAAGTCCCATTCGGCTCCGGCAACTTCGCGCGCAGCGTCGCGCCCAATTCAGGATTGAAATAGCCGGAGGACAAACTGACCTGGCAAAGGTTGCTCACCACGAACGGTGTGACTGGTCCGGCGATCAACTCGTCGTCCCTTGCCGCTTCGTTCAATTCCAATCCCAATTGCAGCGCGTGTTTACCCGGGGATTCGTAGATGGTGTTCCAAACGAGCCGGCATGTCCCGTTTGTGGCGCGCTGACACTCGAACTGGCCGGCAGCGCAGCCTTCGTCGGAATCCTCATCTTCAACTGGATCAACATACAGTTGCAGACTGCCGAGGTTGGTCAGGACATTGTAGTTGATCGGCGCTTCAAACGTAACGGTCTCCGGCTCCTCACCGGTGGCGACTTGCTTGAGCGTCAGCAATTCGTCGAGGGTAAGTTTGCTGGCGCCTGCGGGGTTGTCATTGCGCAGCACTTCACTGAGCTGACGACCGTGAAAGGTCGGTTCGGCGGCAAGGACTTTGGGCTTCGCGGCAAGAAGCTTTTCGACTCCGGCCTGTCGCCTGGCTGAGTCGCGCCACTGCGCCTCGGCCTGAAAATCCTTCAAGCGATTCGCCGTCTCCGCCTGGACCTTCAGTTCTTCGCGATGAAACATTTCAACTTCGACGGCCGGAGCCGGGCGCGGCCAGACCAAATCGGTTCCCCGCGCGGCGCCGAAACCACGCTCACCTTCGTAAGGCGACCCTCTTTGCCGGCGCTGTGGCATTTCTCCACCGTTATCAACGCAATCCGACCCGACGGAATACAGGACGAAACGTCCTTCATCCATAAGGCGGTAGCGAAGTGGCTGGCCGTCCATGAAATCGATCGGCGGATTCTTCACGAGCACGGGCGCCAGTTGCTGGAGTGTCTGCGGATATGAACCGTGCCGATTTCGGTATCGTTCCAGCGCGATGGCGGCGATGATGATCCGGCGTCGGGTTTCTGCGTCGGCCGCGCGGCCGATCAAGCCTGGTCTTTGTCCGGGTCCTTCTAAGTACATCACCCAAGCCAAATTAAGTTGTTTTAGATTCAGTATCGTCTGCAGCCTCGAAGGATATTTTGATTGGAAGTAAACCGCGTTGGTGACTCCGGGAAGCCGGCGCATCTCCGACCAGGCTGGGCTTTGGATGGCGCGGCCAAGTTCAAGTTCGCGGTCACGGTAGTGGAGCAGCAGAGCTTTTTCGTCCTCGTAGCTCCCGTAACGGCGATAGCGGAGTTGGCGCCAATAATCCGTGAGGCCGTACCAAAGCGACTGGGGAGAATGGATCGCGTCGTTCAAGGTGACGGCGGCACGGTTGATGGGTTGCTGGCGTTCGAGCTGGCAGGTTGCCACCGCGCTGGCGCGGGCAAACGCCGCCGTCTCCGGCAGGCCCTTGAAGAAATCAACGGACTCCCACTCACGCTGAAGCTCAACCAGTCGGCTGTCCGCCCAACCGCCAGCCTGGAGGAACTGCCAGGAGGCATTAAACGCGATGGTCGCGCAGGCGAACCGGACGAGATGCGATATCTCAACCGGCTCAGGGTTCCATGCTGTGACCAGCCGGCTCGTTGCCAGCAGGTTCGTCCACGCGCCATCCTTGTTCCCATCGTGCAGATCGAGAACCGCGCGCGCTCCTAGTGTTTGAGCGAGTCTCTTCAACGCCGCGAGGTGCGGCAGCAACAGGCCGCTGCCTTGACTCGCAACCAGGTTGAAACGGATCGGGCCGGACAAGGCCGCTTCGCAAGCAGCGTCCAGGTCGGGTCGGGGCTCATACAAAGCCCGCCTCTCGCCCAATGATTCCCGCAGCGTCCCCCAGAGGTCTTCGCCGGAGTCACTCTGCAACTTGTCCTGTTTCCAGACCACGATAGCCGCGTTCGACCCCACCGGCGTCATGAGATTCAAATTCTCTGTCGGGCGAGG
>QHPA01000143.1 GCA_003218935.1 Verrucomicrobiota bacterium | reverse complement strand
TCCCAAATGCACGTTTCTGGTCATGGAAATAAATTACGGCGCGTTTGAAAGTGTCATTGAGCTGCCCTCGGGCTACGATTTAAGCCAGGGCAAGGCCACTTATCAAAATGGTTTTCTCCGCATCGACGTGCCTGAACAGGCTCCATCATCTCAAAAATCGATTTCAGTTTCCATTCCCGCCGGCGAGAGTTAAACTTTTGCTGAACTTTTTGGCCAGCTCCGACATCTAACCATGAGAGCGGCTATAAAATGACCTCACCGGACACTGAATTCATCAGCATTCTTGGAGCTCCCAGCGGCTCGGACACCGTCATCACGCGCTCGGGCGGCAAGTCGCTTCCAGAAGTTCTGCCCATCCTCGGCCTGTCTGATATTGTGATTTTCCCCGGAATGGTCGCGCCGCTGCTGGTCGAGTCGGCGGCGAGCATTCGATTGATTGACGACGTGGTGGCGGGCGACCGTTTCATCGGGCTGGTGCTGCAAAAGAAGCCGGAGGTGGAGAATCCCACTCCTGTCGATTTGTGGCAGCACGGTTGCGCAGTGCGCGTTCTGAAGATGTTGAAATTCCCGGACAACACCGTGCGGGTGCTGGTTGAGGGCTTGCGCCGGTTTCGCGTTGCGCACTACGAATCGCACGAGCCTTACCTCCGCGCAAAAGTCGAAGTCATCCGCGACGTGGTCGAACAGTCGCTGGAACTGACCGCGATGACGCGCAACGCTCAACGGCAGTTTCAGGAAATCATCGATCTCTCGCCCGCGATGTCCGACGAAGTCAAGGTCGCCGCCCTCAACACAGAGCATCCGGGCAAACTGGCCGACCTGGTCGCGGCGAACCTCAATCTGAGTTTGGAAGAGCGCCAGCAATTGCTGGAGATAAACCTGGTGAAAGAGCGGTTGGCCAGGCTTCTGCCGCTGCTGAGCCGCGAGTCCGAGGTGCTGACGCTCGGCTCGAAAATCCAGAAGGAAGTTGCTTCCTCCATGAGCAAAAGCCAGCGCGACTTCTTTCTGCGAGAGCAAATCCGCGCGATTCAACGCGAGCTTGGCGAGTCGGATCCGGCGGCGAGCGAGATCATCTCTCTTCGCGAGCAAATTGAAAAAAACAGGCTTCCGGAAGAATCGAAAAAGCTGGCGCTGAAAGAGCTGGAACGGCTGCAACAAATCCCGCCGACAACACCTGAATACACCGTCTCACGCAATTATCTTGATTGGATCGTCAATCTGCCCTGGTCGAAATCGACGGAAGACAAAATTGATCTCGCCGCGGCCGCGCGCATTCTCGATGAGCAGCACTACGGTCTGACCAAGGTGAAGGACCGCCTGCTGGAGTTTCTGGCCGTCATCAAGCTGAAGAATAGACTGAAAGGGCCGATCCTCTGCCTCGTGGGCCCGCCCGGTGTCGGCAAGACTTCTCTCGGCCGGAGCGTGGCCGACGCGCTGGGGCGCAAGTTTGCGCGGATTGCACTGGGCGGCATGCGCGATGAAGCCGAGATCCGCGGTCACCGGCGCACTTATGTGGGCGCGTTGCCAGGACGCATCATTCAAGGTTTGCGACGCGTGGAGAGCAACAATCCGGTCATTTTGCTCGATGAAATCGACAAGGTCGGTTCGGATTTTCGCGGCGATCCCGCGGCCGCGTTACTCGAAGTCCTCGATCCGCAACAGAACAACACTTTCACTGACAACTACCTCGACCTGCCGTTTGACTTGTCGCCTGTCCTCTTTATCACCACCGCGAACTGGCTCGACCCGATTCATCCTGCCTTGCGGGACCGGCTCGAAGTGATCGAACTGCCCAGCTACACGGCGACCGAAAAGCTGCAAATCGCCAAACGCTTCCTGGTGCCGCGGCAGTTGGAAGAGCATGGCTTGAAGGCCAAACTCGTGAAGTTGCCGGACGCAACTTTGAAACGGTTGATTCAGGACTACACGCGCGAAGCCGGCGTGCGACAGTTGGAACGCGAGATCGCCGCCCTGACGCGCAAGGTGGCGCGAAAGATTGTGAGCCGGCATGGACTGCTCCGACCTTTGACGGTCGGTTCCGTCGAGTTGGCAGATTACCTCGGCCCCGCGAAATTTGAGACCGAGATGGCCGAGGCCATTACCGAGTCGGGCGTCGCCACCGGTCTGGCGTGGACGCCCGTGGGCGGCGACATTTTATTTATTGAAGCGACGCGTATGCCCGGCTCCGGCAAACTGCTGCTGACCGGTTCGCTGGGTGAAGTCATGAAGGAGAGCGCGCAAACGGCGCTGACATATTTGCGCAGCCAGGCTAAGGCGCTGAAACTGGATTTTAGTGACTCCGAAAAGCAGGATATTCACATCCACGTGCCCGCAGGCGCCACCCCAAAGGACGGACCCAGCGCCGGTGTGACAATCGTCGCGGCACTGGCGTCATTGCTGTTGCAGCGATTGGTGCGTTCGGACGTAGCGATGACCGGGGAAATCAGCTTGCGTGGTCGCGTGTTGCCGGTCGGCGGTATTAAGGAAAAGGTGCTCGCGGCCAGCCGGGCCGGCATCAAGCATGTCATCCTGCCTGAACAGAATCGCAAAGACTGGGTGGACGTTCCGGCGGAAGTCCGCCAGAAGGTCAAGGCTCATTTCGTTCGTCACATCTCTCAGATTTTCCTGCTCGCCTTGCGCCCCAAATGACCTCGTGGCGGATACTCATCGTTTCGGGTTTCTTGCTGCTCGGAAGTCTGGTTGCGTCAGCGGCGAACCAACCAAGCCAAAGGTCTATCGTCGAAGGCGAGGCCCTGGCGGCGGAGCTACGCATGATGAAACCGGAGGAAAACCTGGAGGTCAAAGGCTTCATCAAGATTCGCGACGGCGACGGCAAGCGCACGAAAGTCCGGTTCCGCTATCAAATCGTAGTCGGGGACAAGAGTTGGCAAAGCATTTACGAGACACAACCGGCCGCGCGGCGCGGCGCGGAGAAACTGATTGTGGTCAAGGCCGAGAACCAGCCCAATCGTTACGTCATTCTCCGTTCCAATGGCACGAACACTCCGTCGGCGGAATCTTTGGCCATGAGCGGCGATCGAGCAATGGTTCCGTTTGCAAACTCCGACTTTTGGCTGGCGGACCTCGGTCTGGAATTCCTGCACTGGCCGAAACAACGGATTGTGGAAGAGGCGAAAATCAAAATGCGAAAAGGGCGTCCCTGCAAAGTGCTCGAAAGTGTCAACCCGCACCCCGGCGGCGCCGGATATACGCGTGTGCGATCATGGATCGACGCGAAAACCGGGAAGCCGATCCTGGCTGAAGCCTACGGGCCGGACGACAAACTCCTTAAAGAATTTGAAGTTGGCAGCTTGACCAAAGTGAATGGCCAGTGGGAATTGAAGAACCTGGAGATGCGCAACGCCAGGACCGACTCCCACACCATTCTCGAATTCAATTACGAACAGAAAGCGACTGAGTAGCGGAGTAATGGAGTCGTGGAGTATCGGCGTGCTGATCGGGCTGAATGCGCATCTGCCATCCCCTTCCTCCACCCCTCAATTCTGCACAAACTCATGGCTCCTCTTCCCGGCGTGACTTTTGCGCCAAAGTCCTGTCCAATGGGCGATGGCATCATCTATTTCAATGGCCAAGCCTGTCGAAGCTGAATCTTCGTTTGTTTCTGACAACGCGCGTCAGGCCGAGGCGGTTTCCGTTTCAGCAAGCACACCTGTGGCAGACGGGCCTCCGTCCGCCGGCGACCAGCCGAAGTGGGCCTCACCGGAATTCGGCGCGATTTACGAGGAGCACTCCCGCCAGATTTACTACGTTGCACTGCGCTTCCTCGGCGATCCGACCCAGGCGGAAGACGCGACCCACGATGTGTTCCTGAAAGCTTATCGCAAGCTCGGTGAATTTCGAGGCGAGTCGGCAATGCGCACGTGGCTTTATCGCATCACCATCAATCACTGCAGAAATCTTCTGCAAACCTGGCATCAGCGCAACATGGTGAGCAATGCGGGGAAATCAAGGAACTTGGCCAACGCATTCAGCAAACTCTTGATGGTTTGCCGCCGGAATACCGGCTTTTGTTGCTTCTTGTCGCGGACCAGCAGATGAGCTACAAGGAGATTGCCACGTTGACGGAGCAAAGCCCCGACGCCGTCCGCGGCAAATTACACCGCGCCCGCAAGGCTTTCATTGCCCAGTTCCAAAAGTTTACCTGATCCCATGAACCCGAAGATCCCGAAATTGCAGCAACAACAGAAACAGGAGGCTGTCGAACAGACCGGCCAACTGCGGACCGCGCGAGAATTTGCCTCGGTTGAGGAAATGCTGCGTGACGATGCAGCGCAAACCAGCCCGCCTCCCCGGCTTGCCCATCGCGTGGCCGAGTCGATTGCGAAAGAACCCAAGCCCGGGCGCTCCTGGTGGCAGAGGTTGTTTTCCCGAAGGTCTGCTGATCTGTGATTTGCGCCTCGAGGCAGATGCTGATGCTCAATTCTATGTCGCAGGTGAATTGACGAGTGGCAGGCAATGAACTTCGCCCAGGAATTTGAAACGCTCATTCGCGCGCGTTACCCGATTCTTTACGTGGTTACGGCAGAAGAAGCCCGGGTGCAGGAGCTCGTGATGGAGATCGCTCAGCGAAGGCAGAAGCGAGTGTTCGAATGGAGCGTCAGCAGCGGCATCGTACCTGCCGGCACCTCCATCCAGGCACAGAAACACCGCACCGCTCCCACCAAAGACCCTTTGCTCGCTCTGGATCAGGTCATTGACCAGGTTGAGCCGGCGCTCTTTGTTTTCAAGGATTTTCATCCATTTCTCGCGAAAAACAATTACGCGGTCATTCGTAAACTCAAGGAAATCGCTTTGCAGCTCAAGAACAGTTTCAAAACCATCATTCTGGTTTCATCGGTCCTCGAAATCCCGATTGAGCTGGAGAAGGAAATCACCGTCCTGAATTTTCCGCTGCCCACGCGCGAGGACCTGGCGGCGCTGCTCGGCAAAATCGTCGAGGACGTAAGCCAGCTCAAGCAGGTGAAAATCGAACTCGAGGACACTGGTAGCGAGCGGCTGTTGCAGGCGGCGCTGGGGCTGACGCTCGGCGAGGCCGAAAACGTGTTCGCGAAAATCATCGTAAAAGACGGTCGCTTGAGCGGCGATGATGTCAACGAGGTCTTCGCCGAAAAGCAGCAAATCATCCGCAAGAGCGGTTTGCTCGAATACTACACAACGGACGAGACGTTCTCAAACGTTGGGGGCCTCGCAGTGTTGAAGGAGTGGCTGCAGAAACGCGCCATAGCGTTCACCAACGAAGCGCGCGCGTTCGGTCTTCCGGCGCCCAAAGGGATTTTGATGCTCGGCGTGCAGGGCTGCGGCAAGAGTCTGTGCGCA
>QHPA01000293.1 GCA_003218935.1 Verrucomicrobiota bacterium | reverse complement strand
AAAGCACATGCCCAGATGTTCTGCGCGGATGATTTTCATACGTCTTTGTTTCGGTTTTCGATCAGGTTCAGCTTCAAAATCCGATTGACTTTGTGTTGCAAAGTTAAAGAGGCTGGTGATCCGATTGTGTTCAAAAAGATCCGGTTCACTTTCCTGATTTGGTCTGCTGAACGATTTGTTCGAGCAGGTTGATGTAGGTGGTGAAGGCTCTTCGGCCGCGCGACGTGAGCGCGAAGGTCGTCAACGGCCGCCCGCCCTGAAATTCCTTGGTCACCGAGACGTAGCCGGCTTCCTGCAGCGTGCGGAGGTGCGCGGTGATGTTGCCGTCGGTCATATTCAACGTGTCGCGCATTTCAGTAAACGCAAGTTGAGGGGAGGCGGCCAGGAGCGACATGATGGCCAGTCGCCCCTTTTCGTGAATCACACGGTCGAGCTGCAAAAAAGGTCCCGGGTTCACGCTTCATTCTTCCCCTTTTCGGTGAAACCCAGATAGACGCCATAGGCCAGATGCAGCCCGCCGAAAGTCGCGCCCATCAGCCAGTGAGCGTTGGCGAGGTCCGGCATGCCCGCAGCGTAGCTTCGGGTGTTGATCACTGCCAGAATCGCACATCCACACACGATAAACCCTCCGCCAAAAAACTTAATCCCCCGAGGCATGAAGAAACCCGCCGAATGGAGGGCGCAGCCGTAAAGCACCATCCAAATCGGCGGCAGCCACCAAACGTGAAGCGGCTCGCGCCAGGTTGGCCATGCCGTCAGGAAACCGCAAACGAGACCGACGAAGAATGCCGGCAGCAGCGCCTGCACGACCCGCCGTGTCGGGGCGGACCATACTGGCTCGGCTTCCGTCAGCGCTTGTCGCCGGACGACAAAAAACGCGCCGGCCAAGGCGAACACCGACACGATCAACCAATAGGCAGCAAAGCCGCGAGGCGACCCGATTCCTGCGAGCCACCCGATCACCGCCGCCGCGAGTCCCAGGCCGCCCACCAGCAACATCATCGGAGCGAGCGCCCGGCGATAAATCGCCGAACGCTCCATCAGGGTTCGGATGACCTGCAGACTTTCCGTCGCCCAGCTCGATTCCATGGCGCATACTTTGCACTACAAAGTAAAAGAGTCAAGCCGGAATTTCTCGGAAATGCCGACGGAAACCTGTCGCTTCAACGCATCAGGCGAGGCGAGGCTCCTCTCGAGCCCATTCCTTCCGCTCCGGATCAAAGGCGGGCGCGGAAAAACTCCATGTCCTGTAGCAGCCGAGGTAACGAGGCTCTGATTGAGTTCCGCGTTAGAGTGAGCCTCCTCACGTCGGCTGCTACGTTTTGTCGGGCGGGTCGGCCTGGGACGTTTCCAGACCGGCACCAGCGTGATCCGCCGCGTACCGATTAAGGAGCCAGATTTTCCATCGTATCAAATCGCATCTCGCGCGGGTCTCCGAGCACTTCCAAACCTCCACGTTGTTTGACCAGGCTCGCGTAAGCTTCCGATACTTCCAGGTTCACCAGTGATAGCGTGTCGGCGATGCGCACGACTTTCGCCTGTCGCGGGTCGGGAAGGGCCAGCGACGCCAGTCCCTGTGCGATGGCTTCGCGGTCGGTGTCGAAGTGAATCGGAATCTTCGCGCCGTTCGGTGTGAGCGAGGTCAGCGCGTTGATATAAGTCACCTGCTTGTCCATCGCGCTGACCAGGCGCGTCGTGGTGATGTCCGCGAACCCGATGCCGATGGCGTTGCCGTGCGTTTCCGGCGTGAGGTCGCGCACAAAAATACGCCGGATCAACGGGCTGGCCTGGTTGTCCGGGCCGAGGGAGGACGAATAGCCGTGCACCCAGCGGCCGGTCACATTCGGGTCCATTCCCGCGCCGCTGATGTTCTTGCCGATGCGGTCCACGATCAGCAGATCAATGTCGTCGAACGGCAGGCGCGGCATCAAGCGCTGCGCTTCTTCGAGCAATTCCTTCTCGCGCTCTTCAATCTCGTCGCGATTCAACACCGCGATCCGGGCTGTGTCATGAAACTGGTTTTCGACAATCGCCACGCCGCAAACAATCGGCGCGGTGCGGAGCACGACGCGCGCGATGGAGCGGAGCGTGTGTTCGTAGCCGAGTCGAGTTGCCGCCGCGTGGCAGGCTGCCGCGCCCGCGCGTTTGCCGAGGCCGATCACGCACATTTTCAAGACACCGCTGCCGAGCGTGCCCTGAAAATCCGTGTGCGGCTTCACGCGATTGACGATGACGATGCCGTCCGACCGCTGCGCCTCGACGCTGCAAAAGACGTCCACGCCGTCCGCGCTGACGCCGATCCGCTCGACCTCCATCGACGCGCGAATCGGCACGCCCATGCTTTGTTCGGTGAGGCCGTAGCTCGCGAGCACGCCGATTTGGCCCTCGGGCGTCGCTCCGCCATGACTGCCCATCGCGGGGAGGATGAACGGCTTGGCGCCGGCGGCTTTGAGGATGTCCAGCACCGCCAGGACAATACTTTTGATGTTCGTGATGCCTCGACTGCCGACGGCCACGGCGATCTGCGCGCCGGACTTAATTCGTGACAATGCATTCTGCAATTTGAATTCGCGCTGAACCGTGGCGGGAATATCGAGCGGCGGTGACGGAGGAAATTTCTGTCGCACGGCGAACATGCGCGGGAAGGGAATGAGCGCGCTCATTTCAACAATCACTCCGGTTCATACTCGGGTAGGGCGGGCTGTCCTCAGCCCGCCGCGGCGCGGTGAGGACACGGCGCTCTGCCATGTTTCTTCATTCTGATGACAGAGACAGGCGAGACGCCTGTCCTGCTTGTGCGATTTATACGTCGGGCGATGCCGCCACCGCAAATCACCCTCTACCATCGCTGCTTTGTCCGCGAAAGAAAATTATCTGCAAGGCCTGACCGGCAGGTGCGTCCTGGGCTGTGTTGTCCAGATCGCCGGTGAATGGTTTTCGTTGTCGGCCGCGTGGCCTCACGCGACGAAATGGGCCCGGACATCAAAGCCGGTGCGGTCACCGGGCCTGCGATCATGCAGCAGAACCTCAGGTCCTTGAGATTGCATCCGACCTGGCGGCTGGGAAGCAGTCCGAACTTGCACGCCGGAAGCGTGCGCTACTGAGCGCGACCTTGCGACTTGTCTTTTTCAAAAGTTCTGACTTATTACTCGCATGACACCGCGTCTGATCCTGCCGTCCACCATGGTTCTCCTCCTTACTGCCTGTGGAAGGCACTCGGAGAATTCGCCGTCCGCCCCGGCTCCGGCCGCGGAACCCGGCAAATCGGCCGCTGATGCTCCCGCAGGGATCGCACGTTCCGAGGCGTCGGGGGCAGAGCTGGCTGCGGCGCTGGGCGAACTGACCCAGGCGTTGCGCAAATACAGCTTCGAACACCACCGCCTGCCAAAGACGTTTAACGAGGTGGTCGCGGCGGGATACGTGAACAACATGCCGCAAGCGCCGCCGGGCAAGAAATTTGAAATCGAACCCAAAACGGTGCAGGTCGTCCTGGTGAAACAATAAAGGACAGAGACAGACAACATGAACACGTATCGTCAGGTTTTTGGTCGATTATCCGTCAAGCGGGCATTCACCCTGATTGAACTACTGGTCGTCATAGCGATCATCGCCATTTTGGCGGCGCTATTGCTTCCCGCGCTGAGCAGCGCGAAATCCAGGGCTCAGAGGCTGAAATGCACGTCCCAGATGAAGCAGCTTGGGCTGGGCTTCGACCTTTTTGTCATGGACCATAATGACCAGTATCCGCCCACTGCCTATCGAACAGGTGATTACCAGTATCAGCTTTCGTGGGACGATTATATTCACCGCAACATCGGTGGCACCGATTCCGACGCGGATTTATTAGTCGGCGCTTCGGGCGCGCTGGCGGACCCCAGTGTTGTCCCCAAGATTTTGAAATGTCCCGCTGACAACATTGAGGTCACGATCATCTGGGCGAAGTTCGCCCAGCGCAGAACCTATGCCATGAACGGCAGTGACATCGTAGGCCCGAACAACCTCCCGGCGTCCCCAACGCACGGCGTCGGAGTCTATATCCAGAATAATAACGGCTCCCTGCCGCCTTGGGATCCGCCCGGTTACAAAAGCAACGTCGTGAAAGACCCTACCGGGACACTCCTGCTGGTGGAACAACCCGAGGGCGGAAATATTGCCGGAAATGACTGGCCTTCATTTTCCATGGGTCCCACCGGAACCAGTTCCGGAGATCAGACGCCTTACCAGATCGCGACCGGCGGAAGACGCGCCTGGGGAGCGGTCGCTTACGGTCTTCACGGCAAACGATTCAATTATCTCTTTCACGATGGCCACGTGCAAACGTTGAGGATCACCGACACCGTGGGCAGCGGAACGACGAACGCTCCAAAGGGAATGTGGACGGTGACTGTGGGTGATTGAGCGGAAAAGTTCAGGACACGCGCCGGGAACAGATCAGAGCGCTCCGTTCGC
>QHPA01000292.1 GCA_003218935.1 Verrucomicrobiota bacterium | reverse complement strand
GATCAGGATGTACTCCAACGTGATCATCTTCCCCTTCTTTCGCTGGTGATACTCGCAAGCCGAAATCAGTTCACTCAAAGGATATTTCCGGTTCACCGGCATGATCCTGTTTCGCACTTCGTCGGTCGCACCGTGCAGCGAGACAGCCAGTCGAAATTGCTGCGGTTCGTCAGCCAGCTTGCGGATTTGCGGCGCGAGACCGCTGGTGGAAATGGTGATTTTGCGAGCGCCGATCCCTCCGCCCCAGCGTGCGTTCAGAATGGTGAGCGCTTTGAGCAGATTGTCGTAATTGGCGAGCGGTTCGCCCATGCCCATGATGACCAAATTGTCGATTAGACGCGGAATTTCCGACCGACTCACTTCCATACTCTGCATTCCGTATTCCGCACTCCGCACTCCGCACTCTGCACTTTGCCTGTGCCACCGCTCCACCGCCAAAACCTGCTCGACGACTTCCTCTGCGCGGAGGTTCCGCTTCCACCCCTCCAGTCCGCTGGCGCAGAATCTGCAGCCGTAAGCGCAGCCGACCTGCGTGGAGACACACAACGTATGGCGGTCACTGGCGTCGCCGTAAAGCACCGGATTGGCAGGCATCAGCACGCTTTCAATGAGTAAATGGTCACTGAGCCGCCAGAGGAATTTTTGAGTCGTATCGCGCGCTCCCTGTTTGCGCGCCAACTCCAAAGAGTGAAGCGAGTAATGTTCGCTGAGTTTTTCCCGTAAATGCTTCGGCAGATTGGTCATCGCCTCCCAGCTCGTGACGTGCTGGACATAGAGCCAGTGCAACAACTGCTCAACGCGATACGGCGGCACAGCCCACTCTGCGAAGCGGGCATCGAGTTCATCTTTCGTCTGCGATTTAATGTCGGGCGACACGGAAGCTTTTGATCTTAATCTTTCTCTGTAATCTTACTCGTTCTCGCTCGCGGACGGGGGATCAAGCGTAGGATTACGATTACGAGGAAGCGGCTATTTCGCGAGGTAACACCTCCGCGTGTATTCCTGGACCATGCGCCAGGTGTTGAATTGGGGCACCAGCGTTGCCATCGCGCGGCGGATTTTTTGGATCCACTGTCGTGGGATCCCATCGGCGTCCCGATTGAAGAAGCACGGAATAATTTCCTCGGTCAACGTCTTGTAAAGATTTTCGCTGTCGCGACGGTCCTGCTCCTCGATGGAGTCGGGATGTGAGTCGTCGCCGATGGCGAATCCGTTCGTGCCGTCGTAGCCCTCGCGCCACCAGCCGTCGAGGATGCTGAAGTTGAGGCAACCGTGGCAATTGGCCTTCATGCCGCTGGTCCCGGAAGCTTCCAGCGGCCGGCGCGGGTTGTTCAGCCAGACATCGCAGCCGGAAACCATCTGCCGTCCGACGTGCACATCGTAGTTTTCGATGAAGACCAGATACCCTTTTAGCTCGCTGTATTTGCTCAAGTGGATGATGTGTTGGATGAAACGCTTCCCTTCGTCGTCACGCGGATGCGCTTTGCCTGCGAAAACGAATTGAATCGGGCGCTGTTTGTCGCGCACGAGTTTCAGGACGTTATCGAACTGCTGGAAAATCAAGGGCGCGCGTTTGTAGGTCGCGAAACGGCGGGCGAAACCAATGGTCAAGGCGTCGGGATTCAGCAGTTGATCAAAGGCAATGAAGTCGTCTTGCGACAGCCGCTGGCCCTGAATGAGCAGACGCCGGCGCGTAAATTCGATCAACTCGCGGCGCAGGTTGTAACGCAACGCCCAAATCTCTTCGTCGGCGATGAATTCGGGATCGGTCAGTCGTTGCCAGAAGTCCGGCGAGTTAACGCTGCTCTCCCAGGTCGGCCCGAGTTTGCGCCGCCAGAAACGCCGCACCGGACCTTTCATCCAGCCCAGCAAATGAACGCCGTTCGTGATGTGGCCAATCGGGACTTCGTCCGGCGATTTGTCCGGATAGAGACCATGCCACATTTGACGACTGACCTGACCGTGCAGTTCGCTCACTCCGTTGGCCGCGCGCGAAACGCGCAGTGCCAGCACCGTCATGCAGAACGGTTCGTTGGCGTCCTCGGGATGAACCCGGCCCAGAGCCATCAAGTCGTTGAGCGAAAGCTTAAGCTGCGATTGAAATCTGTTCAGCGCGTAATTGACCAAATCGCGGCTGAACCGATCATGCCCTGCTTCGACCGGCGTGTGCGTGGTGAAAATGCACTCCGCCTTCGTTCGCGCCAAAGCATCTCTGGACGACTTGCCTTCGGCCAGTTTTTCGCGAACGAGTTCCAGCGTCAAGAAGGCCGCGTGCCCTTCGTTCATGTGAAACACCGAAGGCTGAACCCCGAGCGCGCGCAACAGACGAACGCCGCCGACACCCAGCAAAACTTCCTGCATGATCCGCGTCGTGCTGTCGCCACCATAAACGCGCAGCGTCAAATCACGATAATGCTGTTCATTTTCCGGCCGGTTGGTGTCGAGCAGATAAACCGCGCAGCGCCCCACGTTGACGCGCCACGCCTGGAAATAGACTTCGTTCATCGCTATCTCGACCGTGCAGACCAGCGGCTCGTTTTTCGCGTCCAGCACCGGTTCAATCGGCAGATTCCTGGGATTCAGCCGCGTGTAATACTCGGACTGCCAGTTATCCTGGTTGACCGTTTGCTGAAAATAACCTTCGCGATAAAACAAAGTGACGCCGACAAAACCGAGGCCGAGGTCGCTGGCCGATTTGGCGTGGTCGCCGGCGAGAATGCCCAAACCTCCGGCGGAAATCGGCAAGGTTTCATGAAATCCAAACTCAGCGGAGAAGTAAGCGACCGGGTTCTGGAGCAACTGCGGCGCATTTTCCCGCCCCCAGGTCTTGGCCTCCTTCAGATAGGCCTGGAAGTTGTCCAGCACCGCGCGCGCCTGGCGCGCGAAATCGCGGTCCTGAAGCCGCACGCGCAATTCGTAGTTCGAAACTTCATGAAGCACGGCGACGGCATTGTGATAAAGGTTTTGCCAGCCGCGGGGGGAAAGTTGTTGAAAAACTTCCTGCGCTTCCTGGTTCCACGTCCACCAAAGATTGCGGGCCAATTGATTCAGCCCGACAGTCAATTCCGTGATTTCATCGGTCGAAAAGGGCGGCTTGTTCATAATTCAAAGCAAAACTCTCTACTGTATCCGACAACAATGCAGAAACGCTAGTCAGCCGCGCCGCCAATCGCAAATAAAAACCAATGAACGAGCACGGCGCCATGACGCTGCACCGTTGGTTTTTCGAACGCTCCGTCCGGATTTATTCTGGCAGCATCCTGTGAAAACGGAGACTGCTGGCCTAAGGCAAAGGACCTTTGTTTGCCAACCCGCCGCCATCAAGCTTTCGATAAATTTGCAGCAGGTCGCGAAGAGACGAAGCGGCGTCAGCGCCTCGGCCCGGCGTCAACCTCGCGAGCAATCGGGCGGCTTGCTCCCCCACCCTGCCCGCGCCGTAAAAGCGCTCACGCGCATGGTGAATGGATTTCATCGCCCGAAAACCGTCGAACCAACGAAAGAAACGTTTGCGAAACGCCGCTTCGCTCGAGGTGTTTTCGCAAATCTCGTACAGCGCCTCGGCAAATCGCTGTTCGGCGAAAAAATCGCGCATGGACACGGGCAATCCTTCCAGCTTCTCCCCAGCAGGCGCCTTTCCGCGCCGATATATCTCCGCCACGCGCTCGAAGCAGCATTTGAGGTCCAGAAAAGCTTCCAGTGGATACGTTTTGGTCTCCTGCCCCTCCAGAAAACTGCGCACTGCCTTGCCTGTCCCAAACGGAACCCGGTCCGAGGGACGAGCTGAAGGAATAACCGAGGTCCCGGTCAAGTCGGTGAAGCCGCCGAGCGGGATGACTTTGTGCAGGAAATAAAAATCCTCGCCGGCCTTCCGTTTGTTCATACCGCCTTGTTTGCGGTACGCGTCGGCGCGCACAGCCATGCAGGAACCAATCGTGTGATGCGCGTGCGGAAAGCCAGCGTATCGCAAAGCCTGAACGTAGTAACGCAGGTGTAATTCGTAAGCACCGACTGCTTCGTAAACCTGCGGCGACAACGTGCCGCTCAGGGGATGCTCGAAGTAGATACTGCAACCGGGACTCTGAGGATATTGCTCGTAGTACTCCTCCAGGGTGGTCAGATAGTTGCGCTCGCATTGACAATCCGAATCGTAACCCACTATTATTCCCTTCAGTCGCCAGAGGTCATCAAATCGCAGCAATGCTTCGTCCATCCCGATTTTCCGCGCCAAACCCACGCCGGCATGTTTTGGCGGCAGCTCAGGAAAGTGCAGCATGCGGACCGCCAGCCGCGGGTCGCAATGCTCCGCAATCCATTCAGTGGCGGCCTTCAAAGTCGCCTGATTCTGTGAATGGATTTCCTCGGAGCAACCGGCCGGCGAGTTGACGACGACAATCACCTCTACGGCGCAACCAGACCGTTCGCAAAGCCAGAGTGATTCCAGACTGCGGATCAGCTCCGGCTCATTGAAACATGGAATGACAACAACAATGCCCAAGTCTGGCCTCGGCGGCGTTGCAATCTGCCGCTCACAAAAACCGAAGCGACCAAAGTAATAGTCTGTTTCCGGGGTTGGCATGCCCAATTTTTCCACGCTGCCGCCAGCGCCGCC
>QHPA01000291.1 GCA_003218935.1 Verrucomicrobiota bacterium | reverse complement strand
TTTTGCTTCCTTTTCCACCCGGCTGCCACCAGCGCCGCGGATTCGGCACTCGGACCGTTCGAGGGCCACGGCGATATTGGCAACGTCCTCAGGGCCGGCTCGGTCGAATACAACGCAACGACACAAACTTACCTCATCGGCGGCGGCGGAGAAAATATGTGGTCCACCAACGATGCGTTGCATTTCGTCTGGAAAAAAATGCGCGGCGACATCGCGCTCGCGGCGGACATTCGCTGGATCGGCACGGGCGGCAATGCGCACCGCAAGGCATGCCTCCTCATTCGGCAGAGTTTGGATTCAGACTCGCCGTACGCCGACGCCGCGGTCCACGGTGATGGCCTCACGTCGCTTCAGTACCGTGAGAACGCCGGCGGTCTGACGCGTGAAATCCAATCGAATGTCTCCGCGCCGCGACGGGTCCGAGTCGAAAAAGGGGGCGATTACGTCTCCATGTCCGTGGCCACCGAAGGAGAGGCGCTGCACGCAGCCGGTGGCGCCTTCAAGATTAAATTCCGCGACCCGTTCTACGTCGGATTGGGCGTCTGCGCCCACGACAACAACGCGCTCGAAAAGGCGGTTTTCTCGAACGTCGAAATCACGACCGACAAACCCAAATCCGGCGGAAAACCGACATTGGAAAGCACGTTGGAAACCGTGGTCATCGCCTCGAAAGACCGGCGCGTCGTCTATCACGCGCGCGAGCGCATCGAAGCGCCCAATTGGTCGCGCGACGGGAATTACTTCCTGTTTAACCGCGCCGATCGCATTTGCAAACTGCCGGTCGCCGGCGGCGAACCGGAGTTGATTGACACCGGATTCGCCATCCGCTGCAACAATGACCACGGCCTCTCGCCGGACGGCACGCGATTGGCCATCAGCGACCAGTCGCAGGAGCGCAAATCGCTCATTTACATCCTGCCCATCGAGGGCGGGACGCCGCGCCGCGTCACCCGTCCCGGCCCGTCCTACTGGCATGGCTGGTCGCCGGATGGCAAGACGCTCGCCTTTTGCGGCGAACGAAACGGCGAGTTCGACATCTACACCATCCCGGTCGAGGGTGGCGACGAAAAGCAGCTCACCACAACGCCCGGTCTGGACGACGGCCCTGACTACTCGCCCGACGGCCAATACATCTACTTCAACTCGGAACGGAGCGGCACGATGCAAATCTGGCGGATGAAACCCGACGGCAGTCAGCAGGAACAGATCACATCCGGCGATTACAACAACTGGTTTCCGCATCCTTCGCCGGACGGCAAATGGATTGTCTTTCTATCCTACGAGAAGGACGTGAAAGAGCATCCCGAGAACAAGGACGTGATGCTCCGGCTCATGCCGGCGGGCGGAGGCGAAATTCAAGTGCTGGCCAAATTGTTCGGCGGACAAGGAACCATCAACGTGCCTTCCTGGTCGCCCGACAGCCGGAAGGTGGCCTTTGTCAGTTATCGGCTGGTCAGGCCCTGAGGCGTCGGAACGAGTTCAAATTGGAATTGGGTAGCGCGCCCGCCTCGGGCGCTGCCAACGGCGCCCTCGCGTTGGCATTCCGGCGCGAGGCCCCTCTGGATAGTCGTCCTCGTGGTGCAGAGTTCGGCGCGGGGCGCGCCGAACAGCAGCCGGGGGCGGGGCTGCGCTCCCCATCGAACCACGATGGACTTCAGGGCTCGAGAGGACTCTCGCCCCACCCTTCGAACTTCCTTCGGCATTCGCCATTCGTCATTCGGATTTCCCTGTCACTCCTCCACCGGCACGACCAGGTTGGCCATGATGTAATCTTTGCGCTCCGGCGTATTCTTACCCATGTAGAAGCCCAGGATCTGTTGGGAATCGGGCTTGGGCGCGTACTCCACCTGGCTCAACCGCATTTCCGGTCCGATGAATTGTTTGAATTCGCCCGGCGAGATTTCTCCCAACCCTTTGAAGCGCGTGATCTCGCAACTCCTGCCCAATTGATTGGCGGTCTCGTCGCGCGCCACTTCACTGTAACAGTAAATCGTCTTCTCCTTGTTGCGGACGCGGAACAGCGGCGTTTCCAGCACAAACAAATGCCCGTCGTGAACGAGCTGCTCAAAGAACCGGAAGAAATAAGTGATCATCAGATTGCGGATGTGCAACCCGTCCACGTCGGCGTCGGTGGCGAGAATGACTTTCTCGTAACGCAGGCCCTCAATGCTGTCCTCAATATCCAGACCGCGCATGAGGTTGTACATCTCGTCGTTCTTATAAACGATGTCCCGCTTGAGGTCCCAGACGTTGAGCGGTTTGCCCTTGAGCACGAAGATCGCCTGCGTGTTCACGTCGCGGCAACTGACAATCGAGCCGGCGGCGGACTGGCCTTCGGTGATGAACACCATCGAGCCTTTCCCTTTGCCCTTGGCTTTGTCGAAATGAATTTTGCAATCCTTCAGTTGCGGGATGCGAATGGTGATGGCCCTGGCGCGTTCGCGGGCGAGCTTCTTCACTTCCTGAAGTTCTTTGCGCAGTTGTTTGGTGTCCTCGACTTTCGCGATGATTTTCTCCGCGATCTCCTTGTTGCGATGGAAGAAGTGGAGCAGTTCCTCGCGGACTTTGTTGACCAGTTCCGAGCGGATTTCCGTGTTCCCGAGTTTGTTCTTGGTCTGCGATTCGAAGACCGGGTCTTTGAGGCGAAGCGATACAGCGCCGACCATACACTCGCGCACGTCGTCGCCTTCGTAGCCGGCCTTGGAATACTCGTTGACCGCTTTGAGCAGGCCCTCGCGAAACGCGCTCAGGTGCGTGCCGCCGTCGGAAGTGTACTGGCCGTTGACAAACGAGAAGAACGTCTCGCCGTAGCGGCTGTTGGTGTGCGTGAAACAGAACTCGAGCGTCTTGCTCGCGTAATGGAGCGGCGCATAAATCGGCTCGCTGTGGTCCGACTCCAGGTCCTCCATCACCAGGTCGAGCAGGCCGTTGCGGGATTGGAAGGTCTTGCCGTTGTAAATCAGTTTCAGCCCCGTGTTGAGATAGCTGTAATGGCGCAGCCGTTTCTCAACGAACTCGGGACGAAATTCAACCTCCTTGAAAATGTCGGGGTCCGGCTCGAACCGAATGTACGTGCCGTCGGATTCGTGGTTGGCTTTCCCTTTCTTTTCGTTCTTCAGCTTGCCCTGCTTGAACCACGCCTCGACGTAATCGCCCGACCGATGACTGCGAACCAGAAATTCTTTCGATAGCGCATTCACCGCTTTGGTGCCGACGCCGTTCAGACCCACGCTGAATTGGAACACGTCATCGTTGTATTTGGCGCCGGTGTTGATCTTGGAGACGCAATCGACCACTTTGCCGAGCGGGATGCCGCGTCCGAAATCGCGCACGCTCACCGTCGTGCCGTCGATGCCGACCTGCACCTCCTTGCCGTAACCCATGATGTATTCGTCGATGGCATTGTCGATGACCTCCTTCAGCAGGATGTAGCAGCCGTCATCGTAATGTGAGCCGTCGCCGAGCCGGCCGACGTACATGCCGGTGCGCAGCCGGATATGTTCGAGCGAGGATAGTGTTTTGACCTTGCTCTCGTCGTAATTGTGTTTTGGTTTTTCGGGCATACGAATGTGTGAAAGAATGAAACAAATGCGTGGCGGAGAAAATAGAAAAGTAGCCGCCTTCGCCCGTAGCCGCGGACGACAGTCCGCGCTGATCTTTTCGCGGAAGCTACGACCGAGGGAGGGCGCGTCTCGTGGGACAGGAAGTTTGCGCCGACTAACGTCGGCGGCTACGGCGGTTTGGCCTCCTCGTCATGGTGCTTCCTGGGTTCGGTTATAACAAATCTCCAGAAACGACAACGAATCAAATCGGCGGGGTCGAAAACGAGGGCACGCGGGAATTCAAACGACCCGTAGCCGCGGACGTCAGTCCGCGCTAAAATCTTCACTCATGAACGCCAAACCCCCGCCACGCGACCATTCCGAACGAAAACCGCGCTCGGATTTCTCGCACTTCCTTCCCCGCCTTCGTCGTGAGTTTTATCAGGCCGACGCAGTCGTTTTCTGGACCATGCCGATCTCTCACCGTCGCCAGGACTGGCTCGACGACCGGTTTCACGCCGCGTTTCGCGAGATGATGCTGCACACGGCGGCGAGGGAGGGATTATTTTGCCCGGCGTATTGCCTGATGCCCGACCACGTTCACCTGGTCTGGATGGGGCTGCGCCGGAATAGCGACCAGCGAAACGGGATCAAGTTCTTGCGGGCGCAAACAGGACCGTTCCTCAAGCCCGCGAAGTTTCAGCATCAAGCGCACGATCACGTGCTGACAACAAAGGAGCGCCAACGACGCGCTTTCAGTCTGGCCTGTGCGGATTACATTTTGCTTAATCCGCTGAAAGACGAACTGATTAAGAAGCCGGCCGACTGGCCGTATCTCGGCGCGGTTATTCCGGGCTACCCGCGTGTGAATCCGTTCGACCCGGATTACTGGCCGTGGTTTTGGAGGCATTACTACGCTGTGCGC
>QHPA01000290.1 GCA_003218935.1 Verrucomicrobiota bacterium | reverse complement strand
CAATCATCAAAGACGGCAAAACCGTCGTGTTTGAAACCGACGACTACTCGCAAGTGATCGGGAAGTATCTGGATGATAAATTTCAGCTCGGCCTGTTTCCGCGCGAGGGCGAAGGGGTGCAGAGCATCCTCTGGCGCTGCATTGAAAGCGAAGTGGAAGGCTGCGGTTTCAAACTCAACGACATTTACTGGCAGGAGTTCGTGCCCAAATCGGAATGGTGGGCCTTCGTGCGGCACAAGGAACGCAAGTTCGGCCGCCATTGCCTGGAGCAGTGGCAGAACCAGCAGGCGCAGTTGCTGGAAGGTTTCGCGCAAAGCCTTTTGCCGTTCGACGAGATGCTGCTGGGCCATTCGTTCCTCCTGGAAGAGCGGCCGCGCTTTGTGGATTTCGATCTTTACGGCATGCTCGGCAACTTTCTTTATTCCGGGCACTATGATTTGCCGGACGCTCACTCCCGGCTCAAGGAGTGGCATGGACGCATGACCCGGATACGATCCGTTCGTTCTCAGTGAAAAATTACATTCTCGACACCAACGTTCTCCTGCACGACCCGAACTCGATCCTCAATTTTCAGGAGCACAACGTCCTGATTCCCATCGAGGTCATCGAGGAAGTTGACCGGTTCAAACGCGAATCCACCGAGCGCGGGGCGAACGCCCGCACGGTTTCGCGCACGCTCGACAGTTTGCGCGCCAAAGGCCGTTTGAGCGAAGGGGTCACCCTCCCGAACGGAGGCCGGTTGCGCGTCATTTTCCAGGACAAAAACCAGAACGGCCACCTCACCAGCGGCGACAACAATGTGGACAGCCGCATCGTTGCGCTGGCCATTACCGTGCAAAAAGCGCACCCGAAACAGCGGACGATTCTCATCACGAAGGACGTCAATCTTCGCATCAAAGCGGACGCGCTTGGCCTGCAGGCGGAGGATTACGAGACCGACCGCGTGCTCATCAAAGACCTTTACACCGGCATGTTCGAACTGGCGGTGAGCGCGGTTGAACTGGCAGCCTTTCGGGCGGACGAAGAGTTTGAATTGAACGGCGGCGGTCCGCATTTCCCCAACGAATACTGCACGCTCACCGATGAAACCAATCCCAAACGCGCGGCCCTGGCCAAGGTCGACGCCACCGACAACAAACTGGTCCCCATTACCGATGCTCGCGAGGGCGCGTGGGGCATCAAACCGCGCAATCGGGAGCAACACTTTGCCTTTGACGCGCTGCTGGACGACCGCGTCAAGCTCGTCACGCTCATGGGCAAAGCCGGGACGGGCAAAACGTTGCTGGCGATGGCGGCGGGTCTGAAGAAAACGGTGCAGGACCGCGAGTATCGCCGGCTCGTTGTCGCGCGTCCAACGATTTCCATGGGCAAGGAACTCGGTTTCCTGCCCGGTTCACTCGAAGAGAAATTGAACCCGTGGATGCAGCCGATTCACGACGCGCTCGAAATGCTCAGCGATCTGAACATGGGCCACGAACAACGGCGCGGCGGCGACTTGATGCGTTCCGGCACCATCGTCGTCGAGGCGTTGAGCTACATCCGCGGCCGCAGCATCGCGAATCAGTTCATGGTCATTGACGAGGCGCAAAACCTCACCCCGCTTGAAGTGAAAACCATCATTACCCGCGTCGGCCACGGCACCAAGATTGTTTTCACCGGCGACCCGTATCAAATCGACAACCCCTATGTGGATTCGTCGTCGAACGGGTTCAACTACATCATCAGCAAATTCCGCCCCGAACCCATCTCCGCCCACATCGAACTGCAAAAGGGCGAACGATCTGAGCTCGCCGAATTGGCCGCGAACATTCTCTGACGCCATTACCGGACGACTTGAGATATCTCGTTCTGCTTGCGAGGAATTGATTCGTCCCTATATTCGGTCCGTGCGCCTGTTTTTCACACCGCTCTTACGCAAGCTCTACGGTTTTTTTGCCGCGTTCGTTGTTGTGTATGCCGCCTTCTACGTCGGGCAATACACCGGTTGGAACAAGGAACGACTTTACCGCAAACTTTTGGCCGGCGACCACCGCCAAAAGCTTACCGCCGCGTTTGACCTGGCGTGGCTCGGCGGGCAGGAACAGTTGCTGCATGCGCTCAAATCTGCTTCGGCGTCTGTTCGTGAAATCGCAGCCGACTCACTCTGGAACCTCTGGTTCCACGCGGCGGGCCGGGAAGCTTATCGCCTCGCCCAATCCGCCAACGTCGCGATGGAACGGCAAAAATTTCCCGAAGCGCTTGCCATTTTGAATCAAATCATCGCGAAATATCCGAACTTCGCCGAGGGCTGGAACCGGCGCGCAGTTCTTTACTGGCAGAGGGGACAATACGAAGAGTCCATCGCCGACTGCAAACAGGTCGTCGCTCTGAATCCCCACCATTTCGGCGCGTGGCAGGGAATGGGGCTTTGCCAGTTGCACGGCGGCGAGTTGGCAGACGCCTGCCAGTCGTTCCGCGCCGCGCTCAAAATCAATCCGCACGACCGCGGCCTTCGCCGAATGCTTCAGCAGTGTGAAGAGCTGCTCCGCAAGCTTTCGCCACGGCGGTCCGAAACTCTGGATTGGGTCTGATGCCAATGCGTGCGCAAAAGCGAAAGGTGGCTTTCCATGAACCACCCCCTCACCCCGTCCCTCTCCCCCTCCGAGGGGGAGAGGGTGCCGAAGGGCGGGTGAGGGGGCTCACAGTCCCAATGCGTGCGCAAAAGCGGAAGGTGGCTCTCCATGAACGGTGGGGCGAGACTCCGTCGAGCCCTAACTTCTATCCATTGCGGATCAGGGCTCGACGGAGTCTCGCCCCACCGCTCATGGCCCCAACTCTCGTCCAACGCGCGCCATGATCATTGGCATTCCCAAAGAAATCAAAGACCAGGAGTATCGTGTCGCGCTGCTCCCGTCCGCCGCCTATCAACTTATCAAGCGCGGGCACCAGGTGGTTGTCGAGCGCGGCGCAGGCGTCGCCGCCGGCTACCCGGACGGCGACTACGAGCAGGCCGGCGCGAAACTCGTGGACGATCACGCCGCAGCGTTTGAGCAGGCCGACCTGATTGTCAAGGTCAAGGAACCGCAGCCGTCCGAATATCCGTTGTTGCGTCCCGGCCAACTACTCTTCACCTATCTGCATCTGGCCGCGAACCGGGCGCTGACCGAAGCACTGGCAAAATCCGGTGTGACTGGACTGGCGTATGAAACCATCGAAGTGAATCGCCGCCTTCCGTTGCTCGAGCCGATGAGCGAAATCGCCGGGCGCATGTCGATTCTTGTCGGCGGCTATTTTCTGGCGAAACATTTCGGCGGCAGCGGCGTGTTGCTCGGCGGCGTGCCGGGCGTCCTGCCGGGGCGGATCGTCGTCCTCGGCGGCGGCGCGGCCGGCGTTAATGCGGCCCGCATGGCCACCGGTCTGGGCGCGGATGTTACTATTCTGGAAGTGGACCTGGAACGGATGCGTTTTCTCGATATCACCCTCCACACGGCGCACACGCTTTACTCGAACGAAGCGCATTTGATGGAACTGTTGCCCGCGGTGGACCTGTTGATCGGCGCGGTGCTGGTGCCGGGCGCCAAAGCGCCCCGCCTGATTCGCCGCGAGATGCTTCGGCGGATGCGACCAGGCAGCGTGCTCGTGGATATCGCCATCGACCAGGGCGGTTGCGCTGAAACGTCGCGACCCACGACGCACCACGATCCGGTGTTCGTCGAGGAAGGCGTCATTCACTACTGCGTGGCCAACATGCCCGCGGCTTACGGGCGGACCGCCACACAGGCGTTGACTAACGTCACTTATCGCTACATAGAACTGCTCGCCGACCACGGCCTGGCAGAAGCCTGTCATCGAATGCCTGCTTTGGCCGGAGGCATCAACGTAATGAACGGGAAGCTGACTTGTAAAGCGGTCGCGGAAGCGCATGGGTTGCCGTATTCCGCGCCGGTGTTCGAGTGAGCTTCAATTCCACCATCGCCATCTTCAGCAGTTCCATCGTCGCTTCGTCCAGCGTGCAGTAAGCCTTCAGCTCCCGCGTTCCCATCCGCGCGTTGCAGGTGACGCGCGCTTTACCTTTGAAACGCTCCTGCTGACGATGGCGCGCGGCGACAACGCGCTCGCGGATTTGCGCGGAAGTTTCGCCGGTCCGTTCCGAGGCAATTTCGCGGAATTTCACCGCGGGCACTTCGACGTGAATGTCAATCCGGTCAAGCAACGGGCCGGAGACACGATTCAAGTAATTTTGAATTTCACGAGGTGAACAGCGCGATTCGCCCGGCATCCTGCCGTCGGGCGTGCGCGACGTTGCCTTGTTGTGAGCGGGTTGTGAGCGTGCCACGGGCCGATTATTTGCCCTCCCACAATCGTGGCATTCCGGTCCCCAAGGAACCGACCACCATCGGCGGGCATCTCCGAAAGCGGCGGCTGCAGTTGAAAATCCTCCAACCCGAAGCCGCTCGCCGACTGGGCGTTAGCACGGTGTCCTTGAGTCGTTGGGAATGCGACAAGGTGTTACCGACGACTCCACACTACGCCCGAATCGTGACGTATCTTGGTTACAATCCGTTCCAGAAAGCGAAGAAATAATCCCCAAAACATG
>QHPA01000289.1 GCA_003218935.1 Verrucomicrobiota bacterium | reverse complement strand
CACAGGCACAGGCAGGTCAGCGGGCAATTGATAAAGGTCGTCTGTTCGCACGGGTGCGTGATGCGGCATAACGGATCGAAGCTCAGAAATTCGCCGCGCTGGACTTTTCTATTTGCCTCGTTCTGTTCACCGATTCAGTTAACCCTTTTTCGGGTGGAGTTGCAATACCCAGGAGCCGTGGCGCGATTGTTTGAGGGCCTGGCTGGTTTCGTCGTGAGGCCGGCCGCTCTGCCGCATTTCCAGAGGTTTCTATCGGCGCGCAGTGCCGACACTACATCGGCGGCGACGGGTGCTCGGTCACATTTTTGGGCTTTTCGTTTGACCCTCGCCTTCCTGGTTTGAAAACTGATGCCGGCATGCGTCCCATCATTTCGATCGTTCTCAGCTTTCTTTTTTCAACCACCGCTTTTGCAGCCGGCAAAGCCGAGCACATCGTCGTGGTCGTCTGGGACGGAATGCGGCCTGACTTCAACACCGAACAATACACACCCACACTTCACAAACTCGCTCAAGAGGGCGTCTGCTTTGGAAATCATCACGCGGTTTACCTGAGCGCCACGGAAGTCAACGGCACAGCGTTGGCCACCGGCGCTCATCCCGCTCACACCGGCATCATGGCGAACAAGGAATACCGCCCACGAATCGACATGCTGAAAGCCATCGGCACGGAATCGAGCGAAACCGTGCGGGCAGGCGATCGGCTGACCAAAGGGCGTTACCTGAAGCTGCCCACCATTGCCGAGATTCTGCAAAGCGACGGTTACAGCACCGCCATTGCCGGCACCAAGGGGGTCGCTCTGCTCCACGACCGCAAAGAGCGGGACGAGCATTTCGACCTCGGGAAAATTCTTTACACCGACAAAACGCTCCCCACAAACGCATGGACCCAACTGATTCAGTCCCTCGGACCTTACCCGAAATCCGCCCAGCCGAACGCCGGGCGCGACGAGTGGACCACCCGCGCACTGGTCGGCCCGTTTTGGAAGGACGGTGTTCCCAAATTCTCGCTGCTTTGGCTGAGCGAGCCGGACTTCTCGCAGCACGATTTCGGTCCTGGCTCCGAAACCGCTCAGGCGGCGCTCAAGAGTTCGGACCGCAATCTGGCGCGAGTGCTGGACGAATTGGACAGGCGCAGCCTGCGTGGCAAGACGGACATCATCGTGGTTTCCGATCATGGTTTCTCGACCATCACGCAAACGGTCGATGTCGCCAAGGCGCTGCAAGGCGCGGGGTTCAAAGCAGCGAGGGAATTCAAGAGATCGCCGTCGAAAGACGACATTCTGGTGATCAGCAATGGCGGCGCAACGCTCTTATACATCGTCGGCCGCGACCTAAAGCTCACCCGGAAAGTCGTCGAGTTTCTGCAACGCCAGGAATTCACCGGCGTTCTGTTCACCCGCAATCCGGTCGAAGGCGCGTTCACGCTCGACCAGGCCAACATCAACACCCCCAACGCGCCTGACATCGTCGTCGCGCTCCATTGGTCACCCGACAAAAGCTCCAACGGCACGCCCGGTCTGGTGTTCTGCGATGAATCCGGACGCAAGCCGGGCCAGGGAATGCACGTCACGCTCAGCCAGTTTGACATGCACAACACCCTCGTCGCCGCCGGTCCCGATTTTCGCCGCGGCGCCGTGGACGAACTGCCCACCGGCAACGTGGATATTGCGCCGACGATTTTGTGGATCCTCGGCATCAAACCTCCCAAGCCGATGGACGGCCGCGTGTTGACAGAAGCGTTGACGATCGGCGGGCCAAAAGTTAGAGCACCCAAAACGACACGCATCGAAGCCGCGCACCAGCAACAAAAGTCCGTCTGGCGTCAGTATCTCCAACGAACCGAATTGAACGGCGTGATTTACCTCGACGAGGGCAACGGCGGCCTCCAGCCGAGATGACGGCCGTTCAAGGCGTCTGAATAATCGTCCAGCCGACGTAAGGAAGCTCTGACTTAAATCACACGCATCCCGTCATGCACGCGGTGTGAGCTCTTGGCTCAGATTGACCTCGATCCTTGCCAGGTGGCAAACAACATCATTCCCCATCCCAATTGTAATCGTATCCGGCCGGTGGCTCATAATCATTTCAAATTGAGGGTATTGTCCGCGTTAACGCCATGCTGCTTGACGTAATCACCCTGGAATGCGGTGCCATCGCTCAACACAACGTGACCATGCACCGGACATCGCGCCAGAACTACATTTGGTCGGGTATCATTCGGGTTTGGGGAAACGTACACGTAGCTGATATCCGTGGACCTGAGTTGTGACCAGCTCCTCACCAAAGCTTTGGTCCTGTCGCTCGGACACCTCAAGCGCTGTGGCGTCCCGAGTTGATCGGTCAGAGAAGAGAAGTCAGCCGGGAAAACGCCGTTGTGGGTCGTGGCCCACTGGCGCGCTGCGCTACCAATTTGTTTTAGATTGTCCAGGCACAGCATGCTATCGATTTGCTCCGGCGTTCCTCCCGCCGCTTGCATTTTTGCACGCAAGTCAGCCAGTGGATCGTTGGAAGCGCCAGCCTCATCGCTGGCACTGCCAGCCAAGTGGTTTTTCACAACGATGGTTGTCACGCCACAAAAAAGCACTGCGATGGCTCCAATTGTGATGGTTTTCAGTTTTGTCCATGCCATAAGTTTCAGTGTTGTGTTGAGGAGGGTTAAGATTGAGGGTGTCAGCAGTGTCCCTTTGACGGCGGCGACCGTGACGGATGCCGCCAGCCCCATCGGTGCGGCTTGGACGGAATTGGTCGAAACTGCTCCGGCAATCGCCGCAGCGGAAAGTGTGACGCCGTGTTTCTTGAAAAATCTCCTCAGTTTCTCCACCGCGCGCTGAACGCGCTTCTTGGCCGAGTCTTCGCTCGCGCCCAAAGCCGCACCAACGTCATGAAAACTCCTGCCTTCAAGAAACCGGAGCACGATTGCGTTGTGATCTTTTTCCCCAAGCTGCGCCAGGGCCGTGTCCAACAGTGGGGCGATTTGAACCCAAGCCTGAGATTCCGATTCCCCAAGAGATTGCATATATGCCTCTCGTTCGCGGTGTTGCCGCCGACGTTGAATGGTTAAAACGTTGGCGGAAGCGTAACGCGCTGTGCGACAGAGCCAGCCGGACAGGATTGTCTTCGGGCCGAGTGATTTTGCTTTCCGTGCCAGGATGATGAAAACCGCTTGCGTGATTTCTTCCGCAAGATGCGCATCGCGGGCCTGGCGTAACGCAACGGAGTACACCAGATTGATGTGTCGGGCGACGAGTGTTTCAAACGCGTGCTCGGATTGATTCACAGCATACTCCCGCACCAGCACCATGTCATTATTCGCCATCCTGCCTGTACCTTTACGCAGTCGTGAAAAAGGGACAGACTATTTCACCAGGCTTTATGCGCCGCGGGATTCGTTCGGAAAGCAACCGTGAGACTTGCCGGAATTCTGCTGATTCGTTGAACCATTCCCAAACTGTGCGGCGCCCGAGGCGGCCGAAAGCCAGTTTTCTTGACCGTCACACAACGCTTGCCCAAGCTGCGCCATGCCTCTGGCCGAAAAGATTCTCGCGGAACTGCGACGCGTGGTCGGCGACGAAAATGTCCTGGTTACGCCGGAAGATCTGATTCCTTACTCCTTTGATGGCACCGCTGCGCTCCGAGCAGATCTCGAGTGTTTTGAAACTGGCAAACGAAACCAAGACCCCGATCGTCACGCGCGGTTCCGGCACCGGCCTCAGCGGCGGCAGTCTGCCCAGCCCCGATTGCATCGTTCTTTGCACCATCAAAATGGACAAAATCCTCGAGCTCGACCGGGAGAATTTAACGATGCTCGTTCAGCCGGGCGTTACTACGCTGCAGGTCGCGGATGCAGCTTCGTCCGCCGGACTGTTCTATCCGCCCGACCCCGGGTCGATGAAAATTTCCACCATCGGCGGCAACGTCGCCGAGAATTCCGGCGGTTTGCGCGGGCTCAAATACGGCGTCACCCGCAACTACGTCATGGGAATGGAAGTCGTGTTGCCGGGCGGCGAAGTCCTGTGGACCGGCAACAAATGCGTGAAGGACGTCGCCGGCTATTCGCTCAAGGACCTGTTCATCGGCTCGGAAGGAACGCTGGGCGTCATCACCAAGGTTTTGCTGCGACTGATTCCGAAACCGCAGGCAAAGAAAACGATGGTCGCCAGTTTCGCGCAAATGGACCGCGCCGCGGAAGCCGTGTCAGCCATCATCGCCGCGCAAATCATTCCTTGCACGCTGGAGTTCCTCGACCGCATGACGATTCATTGCGTTGAAGCCTACGCGAAGATCGGTCTGCCGTTGGATTGCGAAGCGCTGCTGCTGATGGAAACCGACGGCCATCCCGCCGCTGTCGCCGAGGAGGCCGCGGAGATGGAAAGAATCTGCCGTGATAAAGGGTGCCTCGAACTCCGCGTGGCGAAGGATGATGCTGAAGCCGCGAAACTGGCGAGCGCCAGGCGGGCGGCGTTTTCGGCGTTGGCTCGTGTTTCGCCCACAACCATTCTCGAAGATGCCACCGTGCCGCGCAGTGAACTGGCCAAAATGATCCGCTTCGTGGAAGCCGTGGCGAAGAAATACAATTTGAAGATCGGCACGTTCGGTCACATGGGCGACGGCAATTTGCACCCGACTTTTCTCACCGACGAACGCGACAAAGAGGAAACGCACCGCGTCGAGGAAGCGTTTAAGGAAATCTTCGACGAAGCCATCCGGCTCGGCGGCACGATCACCGGCGAACACGGCGTTGGTCTGGCAAAAAAGTCCTTTCTGCCGAAATTCGCAGGCGATGCTCAAATGCGCGTGATGCGCGAGCTGCGCCGCGCGCTCGATCCGCGGGCCATTCTGAATCCAGGGAAAATGTTCGATTGACGGTTCCGCCTCAAAGTGCAGATTGAGGCAGCAGAGTGAAAGACGGCGCAAAATCAGTTGACCGGGATGACCGCGACCTGCTGCGGGTCATTCGATTCTCCAGTGCTTTCAGTCTGGGATTGATGGCGGCGTTGTTGTTTTCGGTGAAGCAGGTGACGCCGGATTTACGGTGCGAACTCTCCGCGGGAAGCGGAATCGCGTTTTTGGTCGGCGCGACATTTTCATGGTTGTTCTGGCGCGTCGTGTTCAAGGTGGATAAACCAGGCAAAAGGACCGGCCCAGGAAAACGGCGCGTCTTGTTCGCCGCCCTGAGCGTCCTCCTGAGCCTGGCGACTGTTGCCGCGTTTGCATTCGCGTTGAAGGGAGTCGGCAATGAAAAGTTGAGGGAAATAATCCAGGGAACCCTCCTCGCCGTTTTCGCCCTGTCCGGCGTAGGTTTTCTGCTCTGGCGGATCGCGCGGTTTCTGGAGAGCGACAGCAAACGGGCGACGGAAGATACTCTACCCGATACGAAGAAATAAAAGCTCTTTTCGTTCCCCCGATGCTGCTTCAAGATCACGGTTGTGACCCATAACATGTCCTTGCACTTCGTTATTACAAAGAAGACACCGTGCATTGGGAGCTCAAAAAGATCGGCGGGACTTACGACGGCAAAATGAGCAAGGACGGCTCTGAGATCACCGGCGATTGGAAGCAAGGCGATCAGTCATTGCCGCTGGTTTTCAAGCGACTGGAAAAGGCGCCGGAGTTGAACCGGTCGCAGGAACCGAAGAAACCATACCCGTACCGAGAGCAGGAAGTTGAATTCGCGAACAAGAAGGCGGGAATCATACTGGCTGGCACGTTGACGCTGCCGCGAGCACGCGACCATTCCCGGCGGTCCTGCTGATTACCCTCAAACACGTCGGCAAATGAAGTTGAGAGCGTAAGTCCAACGTCCGTTCATCAACGGGGGAGCGGGGGACCTTTGTCCCGCTTTGCGGCGAGCCTGTGGCATGGGCCAGGTGCGGTTGAAAAATCTTCGCATCCGTGTTTATCTGTGGTCAGGTTTTGATGAACGTTATCCGGTCGCATCTGAAAGATCTGGATTATTCCGTCGTGCAACAGTGCATGCACTGCGGGCTCTGTCTGCCCACCTGCCCGACTTACGACGCCACCAAACTCGAGCGGAACAGCCCGCGCGGCCGCATCGCGCTCATGCGCGCCATCGCCGATGGCCGGCTGGAACCGACGAAAGCCTTTGCCGACGAAATGTATTTCTGCCTCGGATGTCTCGCGTGCATGACCGCCTGTCCGGCCGGCGTCAACTACGCCGAGTTGTTCGAGCACGCTCGTGCCGAAGCCGAGCAAAGCGGCACTCTGAATTCGACCAAACGCAATTTCATTCGAGCCTTCACGCTCCGCTGGCTGTTTATGGATTTGAGCCGCTTGAAATTGGCAGGGCGGGCATTGCGCTTGTATCAACAACTCGGCTTGCAGACGCTTGTTCGGCGCAGCGGCATCCTTAAACTCCTGCCCAAAAGGCTACGCGAGCTCGAAGCGATGACGCCAACGGTCCAGGACCGGTTCTCGTCCGAGTTGATTTCGCCGGTCACTCCCGCCGTTGGAGCCGGAAAATACCGCGTTGCCGTGCTCACCGGCTGCGCGCAGGACCTGATATTCAGCGATGTGAACCGCGACACAGTCGAGGTGCTGGCGCGCAACGGCTGCGAGGTCGTCACACCACCGGAGCAGGCTTGCTGCGGTTCGCTCCACGCGCACAATGGCGAATGGGAACTCGCGCAGCAGCTCGCGCGGAAAAACATCGAACGATTCCCGCCGGAACAATTCGACGCCATCATTACCAACGCCGCCGGTTGCGGTTCACATCTCAAACACTATGCTCACTTGCTGGAAGGCGATCCGGTCTATGGCAAGCGCGCCGAGTTGTGGGACACGAAGGTCAAAGACATTAACGAATGGCTGGCGCAGATTGGCGTTCAACCACCGCCAACGGACGGTCAACCGCCGCAAACCGTCACCTATCACGAAGCCTGTCACCTGTGCCACGGTCAGAAAATTATCGCGCAGCCGCGCCAGGTGCTGGGCGCGGTTCCGAATTTGAAACTGGTTGAACTGCCCGAGAGCACGTGGTGCTGCGGGAGCGCCGGCATTTACAACCTCGTGCAGCCGGAAATGGCCAACGAGCTTCTCGAACGCAAGCTCAAGTACATCAAATCAACCAACGCCGAAGTGGTCGCCACGGGCAATCCGGGTTGCCTCCTCCAAATCATTAACGGAGCAAAACGCGCTGGCTTGAAGCTGCGCGTCGTGCATCCGGTCACGCTGCTGGCGGAGGCGTATCGAAACGAATGAAAACTCCAAACTGTAAACCTCAAATCCCTGAGAACCTCCAACACCCAGGCACCAAATCACTTTCAGCGCGGGCTGCCCGCCTGGGGAGTTGGGATTTTGGACCTTGGGATTTCTTTGGAGTTTGGAGCTTGGGATTTGGAGTTTTATAAGTCATGCGCTCCAAATCCGAAATCATTTCACTGCTCACCGACCCCGGCATCATCGCCGTCGTGCGGGCGCAGAAGACGGACCAGGTGTTGCCGTTGTCGGAGGCGTTGATTGCCGGTGGTGTCATCGCCATCGAGATCACGATGACCACGCCGAACGCGATTGAAGCGATTCGCGGGGCAAAAAAAACGCTCGGTGATCGCGGGCTGATCGGAGTCGGCACGGTGCTGGATGTGCTGACGTGCCGCGCGGCCATCGAAGCGGGGGCGGAATTTGTCGTCAGCCCCATCCTGCGCCCGGAGCTTGTCGCGCCGTGTCGCGCTGCGGACAAGCCGATCATGCTCGGCGCTTACACACCGACGGAAGCCCAACTGGGGCACGAGGCCGGCGCCGATTTCATCAAGATTTTCCCCTCCGATGGTCTGGGTCCGAATTACATCAGGGCCATCCGCGCGCCGTTGCCCCATTTGCGCATCATCCCGACCGGCATCGCCAAAGCGGAGGACATCGCTGAATTCATCAAGGCAGGCTGCGCCGGAGTAGGACTAGGTTCGCTGCTGGTTTCGAGCGAAATACTGAGGACGAACAATTGGTCTGAATTAACCCGATCGGCCAAAGCCCTCAGGTCTCTGGTTGAAAAGGCACGTGGCCGCTAGGCATCCCTGGCAGCAGAGGGGAGGGTTCGTCGCGAGTCGCGCAAAGTCTGCGGCAGGCGCAGCGCGACTGGCCCACCTTTTCGGAAAATCTTTTGGCACGTGCTCAAAAAAAGAAACCGAACTTTCGTGCGGTCTCTTTGGCTGCCGTCGTAAGCAG
>QHPA01000288.1 GCA_003218935.1 Verrucomicrobiota bacterium | reverse complement strand
GATTGAGATACGACTTCCAATAGCCAATCAGATCACTGATGCATATCGCGCCTGGAGATTGGCTATGCGCCGGAACTTGATCGAGCGGAATGTTTCGACTCTTGATCAACAAAAGCAAAAACTTGAAAGCCAAGTGCGGGAAGCGCAGAGGAAATTTGATGATCTGAGGATAGGCGTTCCACTTTGTCGACTGGGAGAGCCGTGCATCCTGTCGAAACCCGAACTCGACGCGCTCACAGAAAAATATCGACCTTACTACGATGCGAATCTGGAGTTGGACAAACTTCAGCGCGATCGGGACGCCGTCTCGCTTCAACTAATGCAAGAGAAAGTTGAGCTCCTCTTTGAGGATGACCCCGGATTCCGGTTTGGAATAGCAGCACAACCCCCAACGCGACGCATCGCTCCAAAGACCTTCATCGTTGCTCTTCTCTTTGTCGCTGCCGCGGTTTCCGGTGCTTCCGGCGTTTATTTACGACGGAAGGAATGAACTTTTGCTCGCCCCGGCGCCGCGATTTCCAAGGAACCTCTGTTCCAATGGACGGATGTCAAACCAAAGCATTTAATACCAACGTAAGGACAAGCGCGACCACTGAAATAATCGTCTCCATCACCGTCCAGGTTTTCAGCGTCTGTGGCACGGTCATATTGAAATATTCTTTCACGAACCAGAAGCCGCCGTCATTCACGTGCGACAGAATCAACGAGCCGGCACCCATCGAAATCACCAACAACTCGAGGTTGACGCCGGGCGCGGCGGCGACCATGGGCGCGACGATCCCCGCCGCCATCGTTATTGCTACCGTCGCGGAACCAGTCGCGACGCGAATCAACGCCGCCACCAGCCAACCGAGCAGCAATGGCGAGAGTTGCCTGCCTTCGGTCAGTCCGGCGATGGCCCGGCCGACGCCGCTGTGCTCCAGCACCTTGCTGAAGCCACCGCCTGCGCCCACCACCAGCAGCATCGAAGCAACCGGCGCCAGGCAATCGTTGGAGAACTTCAGGACCTGTTCGCGATCGAAGCCGCGCGCAAAGCCGAATGAATAAAACGAGAACAGAAGCGCCAGCAGCATCGCCACACTCGGATGGCCGACAAGATCGGCGCATTGCCGCAGCAGATTCTCTTTGGGCAGCGCCAAATCGGCTGTCGTCGCGGTCAGCATCAGCAACACCGGCAGCAAAATCGTAAAGACCGTGATCGCGAAGGATGGCGGGGTTTTCGTTTGCGCAGTCATTTGTTCGGTCGGGCCGCCCAGGCCTACCGGCACACGGTCGCCCGCGTATTTCCCGAACAACGGGCCGGCGAGGACGGCTGTTGGCAGGCCGACGAGCAGCGCGTACAAAATGGTTTTGCCCATGTCCGCTTTCCCCGCCGCCTCGTTGAAAATACCCATCGCGGCAACCGGCCCCGGATGCGGCGGCATCAGACCGTGCACGACCGAGAGACCCGCAACCAAAGGAATGCCCAATCGCATCAAGGGCGCCCTGGTTTCGCGCGCGACTGTGAAAACAATGGGAACCAACAACACCAGCCCGACGGCGAAGAATACCGGGATGCCGACCAGAAACGCGATGAACATCATCGCCCAGTGAAGTTTTTTTTCGCCCAGCGCGCGAATCAGTTTGCCGGCGACCACCTCCGCCCCGCCGGATTCAGCCAGCATCTTCCCCAGAATTGTCCCCAACCCGATCACCATCGCGATATCGCCAAGCACCTTGCCCATGCCTTCCAGAAAACTTTTGGGAACATCCGACAACTTCATTCCGGAACACACCCCGACGAACAGCGATGCCAGCATCAAAGCGACGAAGGAATTGAGTTTGAACCGGGCGATGAGAACGATAAGGCCAACGACTGCGATCAACGCGATCAGGAGCAGGCGGATGTTGTGGCTCATGGCTTGATCCGCGAATCACACGAATCCGCGCGAAGGAACATCGTCGAATCGCCTGTGTCTTGTTCCATAAGTCGTTGTCGGTGGACCGAGCGTCCCCGCGAGCCGTCACTAGCGTCACCTCATCGCGTCGGTGACTGCCAACCAGGGCTCGTCAGGGGCCTCGTCCCACCGTTTGCGGCCGGCTTCAGAGAATTCGTGCCCATTCGCGAAATTCGCGGACAATCAAATCGTCAGCTTTCGCTCGCGCCCGACGATTTTCCATCGTTGCATTGCCTTCCCGTTTTCCACAACGACAGCTTCGGAATGCAGCGCAACAGTCGGGCAGATATGCCAGGGAATTCCGTAGAGACAATCGCCGACTTTGAAAGCCTCGGCCTGGGCGGTCTCCACCACCAGATGTTCCTCGCTGTGCGCGACGGCTTTTGCGTCGGGCAGGCTGAGAAACCGCACGCGGGGGTGCGGCATTTCCGAGGCAATTGACTTGTGGCCAAGGTCCAGGCAGAGGCGGTTCGCGCCTGGTTTGCTGATCACACGAGACAATACAACCACGGCAGGAAGAAAATCCATGTCCGCGAAATTACTGGCATAACCCGCGTCCCAAAAGACGCACGTCCCAGGACTACACTCGACATCGCCGCGTCTGGCGTGCATCGGGAATGTGGGCGTACCACCCGCGACGACTCGTGTAACTGGCAAACCGGCTTGAAGGAGCTGCTGGCGCAGGACGGCTACGGGAGCGAACGCCGCTTCGCAATTCTTCGTGCGCGCTGCGACGTCGGAGTCGTGAATGTGTCCGTCGTAAGCGTGAAGCCCTCCTGCTTTGAGCCCGGCCAGCGAGCCGATCAAACGGCAGACTTCGACCGCCTTTGGTCCCGGCGAGACGCCAGTGCGGTGCTGGCCGCAATCGATGTCCAACAACACCTCGATGCCCGGACTTTCCTTGCTGAACGCCGCGGACAGCGCGCGGATCGCCTCTGCGTCATCGGCGATCACGGAGAATTTTGTCTTGGAAAATGACCTCGCCAGTTGAACCACACGTTGCGCGTTTGGCCCGACCGGCTGGTAAGCGAGCAATACATCGTCCGCGCCTGCCGCAGCGGTCATTTCCGCCTCCGCAATTGTCGCGCACTTGAACTTCGTGATCCCCTGCTCCATTTGCATCCGAATTAACTCGGCCATTTTGTGCGTCTTCATGTGCGGCCGCAACCGCTCGACGCCCCCGGCGATGTGAATCATGCGGTGGATATTCTCCTGGACGCGGTCAGGATAGATCAGCAAGCAAGGAGAAGGGACCTCCGATGCATTCAACACCTCATACCATTTTTCGCGCATGACCAGGCTGATGTTAAGCCCGAATCTCGAATTTCGAAATCCTAAACAAATCCCGAATCCAAATACTCGAATGATCGTCGTTCACTCTGACTTGCGGACGTATCGTTTTGGATTTCCCTCTTCGTACATTTGAATTTGTTTCGGATTTCGATCTTCGAGTTTCGCTACTACGCGATTTCAAAGACCGCCTCAATTTCCACAGCAATGTTCCCTGGCAACGACCCCATGCCTACGGCGCTGCGGGCGCCGACGCCGTGCTCAGGACCGAAGACGTCGCGAAACAGTTCGCTGCAGCCATTGATTACTTGTGGATGATCTCGAAAGTCCGGCGTGCAATTGACCATGCCCAACACTTTGATGACGCGCTTGACGCGGTTGAGGCTGCCGAGTTCGCTTCTGAGCGTGGACAAAATGGCCAGTCCCGTTTGGCGCGCCGCTGTTTTACCCCCTTCCAGGTCGAGGTCCTGACCGACGCGGCCGGTCATCATTGTTTTGTCCGGCTTCAGCGGGCCGTGGCCGGAGGCGTACGCGAGGTTGCCGCAAATCACAAGCGGTTTGTACACCGCGACCGGTTTGGGCGCGGACGGGAGTTCCAGTTTCAGTTCGGCCAGGCGGGCTTCAGGATTCATATGCTTTTCAACCACGGATTAACACCGATGGACACGGATAGGAGGAAAAGGTTGTGCTTGGAAAATTTATTTTCGCCACTGTTGCGCCTATTGAGTTCGTTTCTCGATGAACCGTGCAGTTTGTTGCCTTCTGATCCGTGTTCATCTGTGTGCATCCGTGGTTTTGAATCAGTCCACAAACATGAACTCGTTCGAGAGCAGCAACACCTGCGCGTATTTTTCCCAGGGACTGAGCGGTTTGGGCGGCGGCTCCGGCGGACCGCTGAAGTCCTTCTTCCCATTCCATTCGCCAGCGTATTCGCCGGAAGAGGCGCCGGTCGGTTGCTCTTTCGATTTAATGACCGGCGCCCATTTGAAGTCGTCGCTATTAAGGTTGGCATTGAAGTCCACGACAAAATCAATCGTGTCACCCTTGTTGACCTCCAGCGATTCGATTTTCGTTTCGGCCTTGTCGTTGTGCAGTGTCCAGCTTCCGAGCGCGCCCGAGCGTTGACCTCTCGATCCGAAGTGGCTGCGCTCAGGAAGCCCAAACAGCGGATTCAAGACCTTTACCGGCTTGTCTTCCAACGGCCGGCGACGCCGCGACAAGTTGAATTGGGCAGACGGTTTTTGGATGAAGCGGGCTCCCTGCCGCCGCCGGAACCGCCCCAGCCGGTCGTTTCGCCGTGGCAGTACGGCTTTG
>QHPA01000287.1 GCA_003218935.1 Verrucomicrobiota bacterium | reverse complement strand
TGAAAAACCGCTCGCGCTGTCCTGGAAGGATTGCCAGGCCATCGAAGCAGCCGTGAAGAAAACCAAGGTCAAATCCTGCGTCTGTTTCGAGTGCCGCTATTCGAGCCAGTTCCTTGCCACCAAGGCGGTCATTGATCGTGGCCTGCTCGGCAAATTGCATTACGGCGAAGTGGATTATTACCACGGGATCGGGCCGTGGTACGGCCAGTTCCGCTGGAACACGCGAAAAGACGCGGGGGGCAGCGCGCTGCTCACGGCCGGCTGCCACGCGCTCGACGCTTTGTTGCTGTGCCTGGGCGGCGAAGTGGCCGAGGTCACCAGCTACGACACAAAATCACGGAGCAAAATCTTTGCGCCTTACGAATACACTACGACGAGTGTGGCGATGCTGAAGTTCAAGAACGGCGCGCTGGGCAAATGCGCGGCGGTGGTGGACTGTCTGCAGCCTTATTACTTCCATACGCATTTGGTGGGGAGCGAAGGCAGCCTGCTCGACAACAAATTTCACTCGATGAAGCTCGGCGGACTGAACAAAAACAAATGGAGCGAGCTTTCAATGAAGATGCTCGATTCCGGCGACGTGTCCGATCATCCCTATTTGACCCAGTTCCAGGCGTTCTTCGACGCGCTCGAGGCGGGGAAGGAAATGCCCCTGACGAGTTTATTGGACGGCCTTCGCAGTCACGAGGTCATCTTCGCGGCGGACAAATCGGCGGAAACCGGAAAGCCTGTGAAATTATAGCCGCCAAAAAGCACTAAGCGCGGCCAGGCCGCAACCGAAGTGGCGCAGACTTCCAAGTCTGCTGTGTCGTGGGTTTCCAAACCCGCCAACCGCGCGCCGTCGCATGCCCCGCCGATTTGGAAATCGGCGATACGGCAGGTTTGGAAACCTGCGCTACACCACCAGGCGTTGCCTCGCAGCTGCGAAAACTTTTATGGATAATTGCCACAGAAAAAACAAAAGACTCAAGAACACTGGCCATCCTTGCAATCTCCAGCGGGCCACTTGAATGAAAACCGCCATCGCCATCGGCGCGCACCCGGACGACATCGAATTCTACATGGCCGGAACACTGTTGCTGCTCAAGCGGGCCGGCTGGGAGATTCATTACTTGAACGTGGCAAGCGGCAATTGCGGCAGCGCGCATTGGAGTGCAGGAAAGACCCGCGCCATTCGTCGCCGCGAAGCCCAGCAGGCTGCCCAAATCCTCGGCGCACATTGGCATCCGCCGCTCTGTGATGACTTGGAGGTCTCCTATGAGATAAAATTGCTGCGCCGCCTGGCGGCGATTATCCGCGAGGTGAAGCCGACCGTCGTCTTGACTCATTCGCCCCAGGACTACATGGAAGACCACACGAATACCTGTCGGCTGGCGGTCACCGCGGCGTTCACCCGTGGCATGCCGAATTTCAGAACGAGGCCGACGCGGAAGCACGTTGAAAGCAACGTTGCGGTTTATCACGCCATGCCCCACGGCTTGTGCGATGGCCTCCGTCAAAGAATCGTTCCTGAGGCCTTCGTGAACACGACTTCTGTCCACGAAATGAAGCTCCTGGCCTTGGCCTGTCACCGCAGCCAAAAGGAATGGCTGGATGTCAGTCAGGGGATGGGCTCTTATTTGAAGGCGATGAACGAAACATCGCTGACTGTTGGCAGGTTGTCGAAACGGTTCAAACACGCTGAAGGTTGGCGTCGGCATTCGCATCTGGGTTTCAGCGCGACGGACGTTGACTTGCTGCGAACCCTGCTCGGAAAAAATTATTTAACGATCTAACTCATTTAACGATTCAACGAAACCATGCCGCGCAAGGTCAGCTCCATCGCGCCTGACTGGTGGGATTACACCACGCTCGACGACGACATCATCCAGGCAGCCGCGCGTCTGACGCCGGAGAAAATGCCGAAGCTGTCGCGGCCCGGTTTCAAGGTCGTGTTCTACGACACGCTCGAAGAATTTTACCTCGCGGAAGCGCTTGAATACATCAACGCGTGGAAGCAATCGACCGCGGACAATCCGGCCGGCATCTGCGGGCCAATCGGACCGACCGAGCAACTGCCGCTGGTGGCGCAGGTGGTGAACGAACTCAATCTCAACGTTCGTTCCGCGCATTTCTGGGGCATGGACGAATGGCTCCTCGACGGGCGGGAGGTTCCCGCGTCCCATCCGTTGTCGTTTGAAAAGGCGGACCGCGAACTCTGTTTCACTCGCATTCGCAAAGAACTCAGAATGCCGGACGCGAATCTGCATTTTCCCAAAGCCGACACTTCAGCCTACCGTGAAAGTTGGGACGCCGGCGTGAGATGCGTCGTGATGCAGGGAGGGCAGGGGGACGTGAAACACTGGGCCTTCAACGATCCGCCGCCGCGCAAAGGCAAGTTCAAGGATCAGCCGCCGCCACCGGCCGAATATCGCAGACTAACCACCCGAGTAGTGGACTTGCACCCGCTGACCATTGCTCAAAACGCGCGCACTTCCGGTGGGGGCAACATAGCTCTGGTGCCGACGAAGGCCATCAGTGTGGGTCCGGTCGAAACCTGGAAAGCAGAGAAAGTGTCGATTTGGCATGCAGGCAAACATGATAACCCGTTTGGCCAGCGTCTGACGACGTTCATGATCTCGCAGCGGTTCGTGGACACCTCCGTGCCCATGTCACTGCTGGCCGATCATCCGAACGTGCAATTTAACTTCTATCGCGGCGGCATCGGCACGTGCGAAGTGGAAATGCACTGAAGGTGGGACAGGCCTCCGCCTTGTCCGTGCTTCAGACAGAATGTCCTTGATGAAATGCAGACGAAAAACAGGCTGGAAGCCTGTGCCACGTCAGGGCGCTAATCGTTCTATCAACCACCGGTCATCGCGCTGCCTTGAATAGCGGAACCGGTCGTGCAGCCGGTTGGGGCGACCCTGCCAGAACTCGATTTCCGCCGGTGACAAAATGTAGCCGCCCCAAAACGGCGGCAGCGGCACGGTGTCGGGATATCTTTTCTCGAATTGCTCGAGTCGTTCCTCGAGCACACCCCGATTGGCGATGACATCACTCTGCGTCGAGACCCACGCGCTAAGCTGATGTCCGCGCGGGCGGCTTTGAAAATACTTGTCGGATTCCTCGCGCGAGAGTTTGCGGACCGCGCCGCTTGCGCGCACCTGTCGCTCCAACTCAGGCCAATAAAAAGCGAGTGCCGCGTTAGAGTTTTCGGCCAATTCGCGCCCTTTGCGGCTCTCGTAATTCGTATAAAAAATTAGGCCGCGTTCATCCACGCCTTTGAGCAGAACAATGCGAGCGGAAGGTCGGCCGGCCTTGCCGGCGGTGGCCAGCGTCATGGCAGTCGGCTCCAGCAATTGCGCGTCAATGGCCTGTTGAAGCCACTTGCTGAACTGCGCGATGGGGTCGGGATTCAGATCAGCCCGGCGCAAACCAGCCAGAGTGTAGCTTCTCCGTAGATCAGCGATAGGCATAAAGGCGAGAATCAGCAGGATGCCTGCGCTACTTCGCGGCGGGAATCATCCCGGTCTTCCGAGCATAGTTGAACAGGCCGCCGGCATCGACCACCGGACGCACATCGCCGAGCGGTTTGAAGGAGTGCACCTTACTGGTCGCTTTGACGGTCACAGTGCATTTGTCCAGGTCGACCGTCACCACGTCGCCGGTTTTGAGGACCTCACATAAACGGCCGGTGCACTCACAGGGATAAAGCTCGCCGGTGGCGACGGCGTTTCGGAAAAAGATACGGGCGAAACTCTCGGCCAAAACGATCTTGCAGCCGGCCGAACCCATTGCGATGGGCGCATGCTCGCGCGAGCTGCCGCACCCGAAATTTTTCCCGCCGACCACAATCGAATACTCGCTGTCGAGTTGCCCTTCCTTGACGAAGCGGATCGGATAAAGGGAGTCGGGCAAACCACAGAGCGCGTAGCCGCCGAGCTTCTCGTATTCGTCCGGAATCGTCGGGATGAGGGTCAAATACTGCGCGGGAATGATCTGGTCGGTGTCGATATTGTCGCGCAGCACATAAACCGGACCGGCAAAAACAGATTGCATGACGTGAATCTGGCGGGGCAGGGGAGGGTTTTCAACCAGAATGTATGCCAAACGAAGCGAAGCGGCCTTGCCAGTCAATCAAATCTGGCGTTGCGATGAAGGACGAGTCCCCACTCCGAGGACACGCAGGCTCCGGCCCCGACCACCATTAAGCCCAATCCCACTCAGCAAACAAATCAGCGATGGGGTAACGAAAGCCGGGCAGGAGATCCTCGCCATCCAGGTCCGCGGCGCGCCCGACGATTCTACGCTGCGTCGGGGAGTGGCAGACTTCCACGAATTGGCCGTCCGGGTGAATGATCCAGGCAAGTTTTGTGCCGCTGCTGAAGTAATCCTTGAGCCGGTCTGTGATCTCCTGCGGCGTGTTGGAAGGCGCCAGGATTTCCACGGCCAGATCGGGCGCTCCTTGAAAAAAGGTCGGCGGCGGTCGTTTCAATCCCGCGAGCCGCGCTTTGGCTACGAACGAGATGTCCGGCGCGCGGCAATTATCATTTCCCATCCAGAAGCCGGTGCTCGAATCCAGCACCACGCCCAATCGCTTCGCCCGCGCGTGATGGCTGAGCGCCG
>QHPA01000286.1 GCA_003218935.1 Verrucomicrobiota bacterium | reverse complement strand
CAAAAAAGTTCAACGAACTGCGGCGCGAAGAAGACGGGCACCGCCATCGCCTGCTGGAACTGTACAAACAACGATTCGGCGATCACGTGCCGCTCATCCGGCGACAGGATGTCCGGGGTTTCGTTCAACGACGGCCAGTCTGGTTGGTGCGACCACTCGGTCTCAAGGCCGTGCAAAAAGCCGCCGAGACCATGGAACTGGAAACGAAACGGTTCTACGAAGCCGCGGCCCGGCGCGCGACGGACGCGGGCGTGCGCCAATTGTTGGGCGACCTCGCGGAAGAGGAACGGAATCATGCGCAGGCGGCCGAACAAATCGCGGAAACGAAATTGAGCGAGGAGGAATCGGCGCGGCAGAAACGGCTCTTTGTGTTGCAAGTGATTCAACCCGGGCTGGCGGGATTGATGGATGGATCGGTCTCGACCCTCGCGCCGCTGTTCGCCGCCGCGTTCGCGACGCATAACAGTTGGGAGACATTCCTCGTCGGCCTCGCGGCGAGCGTCGGCGCGGGCATCAGCATGGGTTTCGCGGAAGCGCTTTCCGACGACGGCAGTCTCACCGGCCGCGGCCACCCGTGGGCGCGCGGATTTGTCTGCGGGTTGATGACCTCGGTTGGCGGCCTTGGGCACACTCTGCCCTACCTGATATCGAACGTCAAAACAGCCACCTCGATCGCCGTCGCAGTTGTGCTGGTGGAACTGGGAGTCATTTCCTGGGTGCGACACAAGTTTATGGACACGCCGCTGGCCTCCGCGGCCTTTCAGGTGATGCTCGGCGGTCTGCTTGTGTTTCTGGCCGGAATCCTGATTGGCAGCTCCTGACTTATGAGTTGACGAAGAGAAAGGACGCGGCAACTTCCTTCAATTGTTGTCTGTGAATCCGGGACCCGAAAACAACACTGAGAAAGCTTCGGGCGACCGCGTTGGCACGAGTTACGGCTTGTGCAAGCGGAAGTAACGTTCCTGCGGTTCGAGCGGGGCAGTCACCTCCAAGCAGACATTGTTTGTCGTCGGGACTTCGGGGGCGGGTACCCAGTTCATCGGGCTCAGGCTGGTGGTGGATTCGAGAACGAATCCAGTGGACGGGCGCGGCCACGAAATAGTGACGGTAGAGTTGCTGCTCACCACGGCGAGTTCAACCGGAGGGGGGATGCAGGTGCCAAGGAGAACCGAGACGGTGGAGGAGAACTTATTGGCCACAGCCAGGTCGGGCTGGCCGTCGCCATTGAAGTCGCCAATGCCGACGAAGTAAGGCGCCGATCCCGCGTCAAAGTCGATGGCAGCTTTAAACGTCCCATCGCCTCTGCCAAACAGCACTGAAACATTCCCGGAGTTAAAGTTGGACACCGCCAGGTCGAGGTGGGCATCACCATCGAAGTCGTCCATTACCACGAAGGTAGGATACGCGCCGGCGTCATAGTTGACGGCGTCCTGGAAGGTGCCGTCGCCGTTGCCCAATAGCACCGAGACGTTGTCGGAGTTCGCATTGGCTACGGCCAGGTCCGGTTTGCTGTCGCCATCGAAATCGCCCACGGCCACTGAAAATGGAGACTTTCCCACGTCGTAGTTAACCGCCGCCTGGAAGCTGGCATCCCCGTTACCCAACAGCACTGAGACATTGTCGGAATTGAAGTTGGCCACGGCCATGTCGGGATGGCCGTCGCCGTTGAAGTCGCCGATCGCCACGGAATCAGGAAACGATCTCGCGTTATAGTTGACGGCGGTCTGGAAGGTGCCATCGCCGTTGCCCAACAGCACCGAAACATAGCCAGGGAACGCGGAGGCTATCGCCAGGTCAGCCTTGTCATCGCCGTTTAAATCGCCGATCGCCAGGGAGTAAGGTGCCGATCCCGCGGCATAGTTAACGGCGCTTTGGAAAGTCCCATCGCCGTTACCCAACAGCACCGAAATGCCAGTCGAGTTGACCACCACCAAGTCGGGGTGCTTGTCGCCGTTGAGGTCGCCTGCCACCACGGAGCTGGGATATGATCCTGCGTCATAGTTGACGGCGGTTTGGAACGTCCCGTCGCCGTTGCCTAACAGCACCGAAACGGAATCCGCGTTGGCCACTGCCAGGTCCAGCCTGGTGTCGCCGTCGAAATCGCCGACAGCGATAGAAAGAGGATTTTTGCCCGCGCCGAAGGTGACCGCCGCCGCGAAGCCAGGTGTGAAACATTGGTCAGCTCGGACCGGATCGCTGCAAAAAAGACTGCTCAGAAGAATGACAGGTGCCATGAGTTTGGGCTGTAAAACAGAGGTTTTCATGGTCACGAGCTGATTTGGTCCCGTGGCGTCGCCTGACGGTCCAGCGTCCGTTGGTTGCGGTTTGAAGACTGCCATTTTGTGGACCAGGTGCGGGGAGAGTTGAATGCCGAGCTCGTGTCGGTGCAACGCGAGGAACAAAAGATGTGGAGAATAATGCTGGAAAGAGTGCGTGTGTACAACAGCATAACCACCGGCGCGAGAGCCATCAATATACCTTTTTTTCAGGATCAACAGTGTTTTAAGCCCTTCAGCCATTTGGTGTCAAATCAGTTCGCGCGTTTTAGGCATGAACCGGCCAAACCGTCGCAAATCAGTTTTTGAGAGCGGCGGTAAGTAGCTGCGGAGCAGCGGTAGAAGCCCGTGGCCTCAGACGTGGGTTGGGGTATTGGAAATCGCAAGCCGCAAAGCGGCGAAAGAAAATTCTCGTCGGCCGGAATCCTATCGCCCCTGGAGTGGCTTTTGGCGATGGCGCATTCTCTCTCACGGCTCAAGTCGCGGGCTACTTTGGTCCGCCATTCTGTGGCTGACGGGTTGCGCCCATTGCCTGAAATCTGATTTGTGCCCCGGCCAAACCCTCGCGCGGCTTGACGCCCGGCATGGGTCGCGAGATAAACTTCAGTCATGCGCAAAATCCTCCTCTTCACCGCCCTTGTTTCTTTGAGTGCAGTCGTTCAGGCGGCGCCCGGTTTGAAACGCTTTCTCTACCTGAGCACGCCCGACGGGGCGCAGGATGGCGGGTCCGGCAAAGGAATCCTCGTTTTCGATATCGACGACGGTCACCGGTTCGTGCGGCGCATCGACATTGCGTTCAAGGAAGGACTGCGCGGGTTTTGCGGCAATAGCAGGCGCCACGCGGTTTATTACACCACCACCAATCGCCGCCTCGGCGCGTTCGATCTGGAAACGGAGACAATTATCTGGGAACGCCAATACGATCTCGGTTGCGACCGTGCTTGCATCACGCCTGACGGCAATAAACTTTACGTTCCAACCGGCTGGTGGTGGAAAGGGACGAATAGCGGTTTCCTGGTCGTGAATCCGAACAATGGAGACTTGCTCAAGCGCCTGCCCGCGCGTCCGGCGGCGCACAACAGCATCGCCAGCCTCGACGGACAGTTCGTTTATCTTGGTACCGAAACAAATCTTTGGATGTTCCGCACCAATGACGATTCACTCGTTCGCAACATCCGCAACGTCGGCGAGAGCGGCGTCTTTCCGTTCACGATTGATAGCCGGAACCGATACGCCTACGTCTGCCTCGGCAAACACGTGGGGTTCGATGTCGTCAACCTCCAAACCGGCGAAGTGCCGCATCGGGTGCTGGCCGGCGGCGAGCCGATTCCACATCGCACGCACGGCGCCGCGCTTACGCCGGACGAAAAGGAACTCTGGATCAGCGATCAGGAGGGCAAAAAGCTGTTCGTGTTTGACGCTACCCAAATACCGCCCAAAGAAACCGGCCATGTTGATCTGACTCAAGGCGGCCACGGCTGGGTGACGTTCAGCCTCGACGGTCGTTACGCCTGGTGCCACACGCCCGACGTGATTGATGTGCGCACCCGAAGGATCGCGGCCACGCTCAAGGACGAGAACGGCAAACCCGTCTGTGGCTCCAAATTCATTGAAGTCCATTTCCGCGACGGCAAAGTGGTGGAGTTGGGGGACCAATTCGGTCTCGGTCGGGCGGGCCTGAATGTTGCGGCGCGCTAAAAGGTAGCTGGTTGGTCTCATCGATCGTTGGGAAGGCTCAGTTCGCGGCCGGCGCGATTCAGTGAAAGTATCTCTGCCTTAGTTCCGGGTCTCGAAAGACCAGAATTTTCCTGCCGTCCACTTCCGCCAGGAAGCAGGAATCAGA
>QHPA01000285.1 GCA_003218935.1 Verrucomicrobiota bacterium | reverse complement strand
GCCGCGCGATTCTCCTTGTCTGTGGATCAGCGCGTCGGCGCCATGGGAAGCGTTTCAAGTCCGTTCGGCGGCGTCCAGCTCAGGAAAGGATTCTGGTTCAACATCAATGCGGAACTTATCATTTACGGCGCGACCGAACCGGACGCGAAGATCACCATCGGCGGACGCGAAATCAAATTGCGGCCCGACGGCTCATTCAGTTTCCGTTTCGCGCTGCCCGACGGGAAATACGAACTGCCGGTCGTCGCTGTCTCCGCCGACCAGACCGACGGTCGCGCTGCCGAGCTGGAGTTCAGCCGCCAAACCGAATACCGCGGCGAAGTCGGCGCGCATCCGCAAGACCCGCAACTCAAGCCGCCGCGAGTTGAAGCTGTGGATTAGGCGCCATGCGGATGCCGCTCACAGGCCAGCAACACCCGACACCGAGAGCTGTTTATGAGACGATTCGACAGCGAGTCACACGGGCGGCCTGATGCTAAGCCGTAAGTATGCAGTAGAAAGTAGGGCAGGCGTCCCGCCTGCCCAGCAGGGCAACTGGTTTCGTTGGAGCGAGCGATCTCGGCGGGCATCACTGGTGATCGCCAGGATCTTCGAATTTGCCCGCTCGGACTGGCGTCCGAGCGGGGCAGGCGAGACGCCTGCCCAACCTTGAGTGAATAGATACGGCACACCAGAGCCAAGGGTGGCGAGGGAAACGATGGTTCTGAAAAAATTTTATGGCCGGCTACCTTTCCCTCGTCCTGCACGCGCACCTGCCGTTTGTCCGGCATCCGGAACACGAAAAGTTTCTGGAGGAGAACTGGCTTTTCGAGGCCATGACGGAGAGTTATATCCCGCTCATCCAGGTCATGGACAACTGGCTGCGCGAGGGCATGAAGACGCGCCTGACGCTTACGCTTACGCCACCGCTCTGTTCGATGCTGCTCGACCCGCTGTTGCAGGACCGCTACGTGCGGCATCTCAATTGCCTGATCGAATTGGCGGAGAAGGAAACGCACCGCACGCAATGGGAAGCGGCCTCGCGCCCGCTTTCAGAAATGTATTACCGCCGGTTCACCGGCATCCGTGACACTTACTTCGGCTGCAACCGTGACCTTGTCGGCGCATTCCGCAAATTCCAGGACCTCGGCAGACTGGAAATCATCACTTGCGCCGCGACGCACGCGTTGTTGCCGCTGCTGGCGAATCATCCGCCGTCCATCCGCGCGCAAATCCTGACCGCGCGCGATCATTATCGCGGTTGTTTCGGTCGCGATCCGCGCGGCGTCTGGCTGCCGGAATGCGCCTATGCCGCCGGCGTGGAAACTGTTTTGCAGGAGGCGAACATCCGCTGGTTCATCACGGACACGCACGGCGTGCTGCACGCGCGGCCGCGGCCGCGCTACGGCGTGTTCGCGCCCATCTTCACGCCAAATGGCATCGCTGCGTTCGGTCGCGACTTCGAGTCCGCCAAACAGGTCTGGAGCCGGCACGAAGGATATCCTGGCGATCCGCGTTATCGCGATTTCTACCGCGACATCGGCTTCGACCTCGATTTCGATTACGTGCGGCCTTATTTGCCGTCGCCCGAACATCGCGGTTTCACCGGCATCAAGTATCATCGCATCACCGGCGGCGCGGGCGCGAAGGAACCCTATGACCGGCACACCGCGCTGCGCGCCGCGGACGAACACGCCGGCCATTTCCTCGCCGCGCGCCTCGAGCAATTTCAGCGGCTGGCCGGCATCATGGACCGACCGCCGCTGATTCTCTCGCCCTATGACGCCGAATTGTTCGGCCATTGGTGGTATGAAGGCATCGAGTGGCTCGATCTGTTGGTGCGCAAGGCTTATTACGACCAAAAAGTTTTCGTCCTGCTCACGCCTGAGGAATACTTGCGCCGGCACCCGACCCAGCAGATCGCCACGCCGAGCGCGTCGAGCTGGGGGGAGGAAGGCTACTGGCGGGTGTGGCTCAACGAAACGAACGAATGGATTTATCCGCACCTCGACGTCGCGCAGGAGCGAATGACCGAATTGGCGCGAAAATTTTCCGACGCCGGCCCGTTGGCGCAACGCGCGCTCAAACAGGCGGCGCGTGAACTGCTGCTCGCCCAGGCCAGCGATTGGCCGTTCATACTCCGCACCGGCACGAGTCCCGACTACGCCCGCCGCCGTGTCAAAGACCACCTGCTTCGCTTCGTCGCCCTGCACGAACAACTCACCACGACCCGCGTGGACGAAAAGTGGCTCGGGCGGGTCGAGTGGCTGGACAACATCTTTCCCGACGTGAATTGCCGATATTGGGCGTGATCACCCGCGACTGACGCCAGGCGGCCCCGATTTTGCTTCCGCACTCCGCGTTCCGAATGAGTCAGCGCCTCCAAACCCCGGCTGCCATTGACTTCTTGTTTGGATTTCTCGGAGTTTGAATTAGTTTTGCGCCGTGACCAGTAAGCTTTTTTTGCTCGACGGCATGGCGCTGGTTTACCGCGCGCACTTCGCGCTGGTCAGCCGGCCTATCTTCACGTCGAAAGGCGTCAACACGTCGGCGCTGTTCGTCTTTACCAACACGCTGCTGGACATTCTCTCCAATCAGCAACCCACGCACATCGCCGTCGCCTTCGACACCGAAGCGCCGACCGAACGGCACCGCGAGTTCCCCGAATACAAAATCCAGCGCGAAGCGATGCCGGAGGACATCGTCTGGGCTTTGCCGCATGTCCGACGACTGCTCGAAGCTTTTAACATCCCGGCCCTGATTTGCGATGGTTACGAGGCCGACGACATCATCGGCACGCTCGTTCGACGCGCTGAAAAGCAAGGCTTCGAATCCTACATGGTGACGCCGGACAAAGACTTCGGGCAGCTCGTTTCCGAAAGGAACTTCATCTACAAACCCGGCCGCATGGGCGACGCCGCCGAAATCCTCGGCCTTCCCGAAGTTCGCGCGAAGTGGGGTGTGGAACGGCCTGAACAGGTGATCGACATCATCGGTTTGTGGGGCGATGTGTCGGACAACATCCCTGGTGTCCCCGGCATTGGCGAAAAGACCGCCGGTAAACTCATCAACCAATACGGCAGCGTCGAGAAGCTGCTGGCGCGCACGGCGGAACTCAAAGGAAAGCTGCGCCAAAACCTCGAAGAACACCGCGATCGTGCGCTGCTCTCCAAACGACTCGCCACCATCAATTGCGAAGTGCCGATCGACGTTGACTCCGAGAAGTTGAAGCTTCACCCGCCCGACGAGGCGAAGCTCAAGCAGTTGTTGGTCGAGTTCGAGTTCAATTCAATTGGGCGCCGTCTTTTCGGCGATGACTTCAAAGCCGGACGAGGGCTCGAAACGCCTCCGACAGCGACCGCCTCCCGTGTGCCAACGACCGAAGCATCATCGGAAGAAGCCGGCCCGGCCGCGGAGAGTCCGGCGGTGGGGGAAAAGAAAGCCAATCTGAAGACCCTGGCCGATGTCGCGCACGATTACCAGGTCGTGAGCACAGCCAAAGCGCGCGCAGACCTCGTCCAGGCTTTGGCCGGCAAATCGTCCTTCGCGCTCGCATTGCGGACCGACGGTGCCGACTCCAGGCAAGCCCGCTTGATTGGCCTGGCCTTCGCGTGCGAAGCGCGCGCAGGCTGGTTCGTGCCGATGCCGCGAGTCGCGGATCAAGTAACTGCGATTCTGAACGAGTTTCGTTCGGTGTTTGAAGAGGAGCGCATTGAGAAAATTGGGTACGACCTTAAGTTCGTCCTCGGTGCGCTCAAATGGGCTGGCGTGTCGGTGCGCGGCAGGATGTTCGACGTGATGCTCGCCCATGCGCTGATCGAGCCGGACCTGCGTCATTCGATCGAATTTCTCTCCGAAGCCTTCCTCGGCTACAGTCCAGCGGCCGCGGGCACGACCCAAGGGGGGCAGGGCGAACTCAGTCTAAGTGACAGCCAGGCTTCGGGCGAGGCGGAACACGCGGTCGAAGCGGTTGATCTGGTCTGGCAACTCCGCTCCGTGCTCGAACCGCTCCTGAAGGAAAAATCGCAGGAACGGGTCTTTTACGAGATTGAAGCCCCGTTGGTGCCCGTGTTGGTGGACGTGGAATTCGACGGCGTGCGCGTGGACGCGCGGGTGCTCGCGGAATTCGCCGAACTGCTCGCCAAGGAAATGGCTGGCCACGAGCGCGCCATCTATCGCCTCGCTGGCGCCGAATTCAATCTCAATTCACCGAAGCAACTCGGCGAAATCCTCTTTGAAAAACTGAAGCTGGCAGATTCCCCCAAAAAAACCCGCACCGGCCAATACGCCACGGACGAACAAACGCTGATCTTACTCGCCGGCGAGCATGAAATTGTGCGCCACCTGCTCGAATACCGCGAGTGCTCCAAACTCAAGTCCACCTACGTGGACGCCCTGCCTGCCGCGATCTTCACGAAGACAGGGCGCGTTCACACAACCTTCCATCAACTCGCGACAGCCACCGGCCGCTTGAACTCGCAAAATCCCAACCTCCAGAATATTCCGATCCGGACAAAGCTGGGCCGCGAGATCCGCAAGGCGTTCGTTCCACGCGAGGAGGGTTACCTGTTTCTCTCCGCCGACTATTCACAGATCGAACTTCGCATCATCGCTGCTTTGAGCCGCGAAACGACCATGATCGAAGCACTCAAGAGCGGCGTGGACATCCACGTCGCCACCGCGGCAGGGGTCTTTG
>QHPA01000284.1 GCA_003218935.1 Verrucomicrobiota bacterium | reverse complement strand
CTCGACGACGTCAATCAGATGATGCGGCACGCGCTTCCGTTCCTGTGCCGACGGTTTGGCCGTGCCGATGTCCAGGCCGCGATAGACCTGCATCGAATCGACGGAGATGATTTCGCCGCCGATCCGCTCTGCGAGCGACAGCGCCGCGCTGGATTTTCCAACGGCAGTCGGGCCGGCGATGATGACCAGGCGTGAGGCGCGAAGGGGGGAGCATTGCGAATTCGTTGCCATTGCCCGGTCCGGTCTCTGCCGGAACCTTCAGCCAGGTTTAACCGACCCTTTGGCAGGGGAAGCTGCGGCCTGATCTTTTTGCCACGAAAGCAGGAAGAGCAGCGCTACCCCGGTGCAGATGGCGCTGTCGGCGACATTGAAAGCAGGAAAGCCAATTTCACCGCCGCCACGACGCGCGATGTAAAAGTAGATGAAATCCACCACGTGGCGGTGAGTGAAGCGGTCCACCAGATTACCGGCAATGCCGCCGAAAATCAGCCCGAGCGAAAGCTGGCCGAGCAACGTGTGCGAATCAAAGTGGTGCCGGGTAAAAAACAGCACCAACAACGCCACCAGCGCGAAAACGGCCAGCAGTTGATTGCTGCCGGCGAATTGATTGAACAGGCTCCACGCCGCGCCGGTGTTGCCCCAATGGACGAACTTGAAGAAACCGTCGATGATCACCTTTTCCTGCGCGTAACCGAGATAACTCAGCACGGCAAGCTTCGTCAACTGGTCGAGCACAAGCGCTGCCGCAGCCACTACCGCCATCCGTCTCGGTTTGGTGGAGCGAGACTCTCCATGAACCGAGCAGGCTGCGGGTCGCAGACCCGCGGTCCGGACCGCGCCTCTGTGAGGCGCATCGGTTCATGGTCCCAATGCGTGCGCAAAAACGAAAGGGGGCTTCCCATGAACCTGCCCCTTCGTCCTCCTCGTCGTTCTCGTCCTCGTCCTCGATTCGTCCTCTTGGTTTCGAGGACGAGCACGAGAACGATTGGGTTCATGGCTCCAACTCACTTCGCTTAAGCAGTGGCCGGCGAAGAAGGTGGCACGCAAACTGGGCGTCAGCCTGGGCAAGGTTTACTTCGCCAAATACAAAGTCTCGAAGTTGTTGAAAAAGGAGATCAGGAAGTTGGAAAGACAACTGGTTTGAACGTGCGGTCGTCACCCACGAATGGACACGAATAACATTCTGCGATGGCCTGAAGCCGACTGTTGTGAACTCGGGTCCGGACCGCTGCCGGCGCTGTGGAAGATTCGTGTGAATTAGTGTTCATTCGTGGTTCCGTTTCGCCGCCCAGATGCCAGCCAGCGCGCCGGACAAGTGCCCTTCCCACGAAATCGGACCGGCCTGCGGCAACACGCCGTAAAAAATCCCGCCGAAGCCGATGAAGACCAGCAAGGCGACGACGGCCGAGCGCCAGCTTCTCATCAGGAACCCGGCCACAATCAGGTAAGCGACCAGGCCAAAAATGATCGAACTGGCGCCGATGTGAACAGTGTCACCACGTCCGATCAGCCACGTGCCCAGTCCGCTGAAAAACCAGATCGAGGAAAGCGTGAGCACCGGATAGTAGTGCCGGTCCCAGAACAGCAGCACCAGCAGGATGAAAAGCGGCAACGCATTCGCGAGCAAATGGGCCGAACTGGCGTGGAGCAACGGACTGAACGCGATCCCAACCAGCCCCGGCACCGTTCGCGGCACAATCCCAAAGCCGGCGAAGGTGAGGCCCTTCTCCCGCCGGAGAATCAAATCGGCACCTTGCACGACAAAAAGCACTGAGACCATCAGGGCGCTCGTTTGTGTCGCTTCCTTGAAGGTCTTGAAATGCGATCTGGACATTGCTCAATCCTCAGAACTCCTGTTCGGCGCGATGCTCGCTCGGCTAACGTAGAACGCCCTGCCGAACCGGACTTCGGCGCTCAGGTCCGTGGAGAGCTCCGTGTTCAATTCGGCCTGCTCGCCGACCAGGAACTTGATCGTCCTCGTGCGCGTCCTGGAAATCAAGTCGGCCAATCGAAGACAAGTTTGAGAACGATGACCAGGGCGAAGGGATAGGTCCAAGGGAGCCTCCTATCGCTTTTGTGCATGCATTCGGACCATGAAAGGTGGGGCGAGACTCCGTCGAGTCCTAATTTCTATCCATTGGAGGTCCGGGCTCGACGGAGTCTCGCCCCACCGGCTCATGGGACCAAACCCCTTCTGCCGCGTGGTTGCTTTGTCGGCTTTACTCGCCGTTGGCCAGGTGCTAGTCTGCCTTGTGATGCGCCTTCCAACGCTTCCGCCCATCCTAGGCCTCACCCCATTATGATCGAAGTCGAAGGTTTGACCAAACTGTACGACAAGTTCCCGGCGGTCAGCGATCTCTCTTTTGCCGTGCGACCGGGCGAAGTGATGGGATTGGTCGGGCCTAATGGCGCTGGCAAAACCACCACGCTGCGCTGCCTGTCCGGCATCATTCCCGCAACCCACGGAGCGGTGCGCATCGCCGGGGAAGACCTGACAACCAATCCGGTTGCGGCCAAGCGCCAGCTCGCTTTTTTCTCCGATGAACCGCGGTTGTTCGATTACCTCACTGTGCAACAACACCTCACGTTCACCGCGCGGATTTATCAGGTTTCCGATTATCAGGAGATCGGCCGGCGCCTGCTCGAAGAACTGGAAATGGCGGACAAGATTGAGCTCCTCCCCGGCGAGTTGTCGCGCGGCATGAAACAAAAACTGGCCATTGCCTGCGGCCTGTTGCACTCGCCGAAAGTGATTTTCTTCGACGAGCCTCTGACGGGCCTCGACCCCCTCGGCATCCGGCGAATGAAAGATTCGATTTTGAAGCGGGCGCGAGAAGGCGCGGCCATCATCATCAGCTCACACCTGCTTCATTTGCTGGAGGAAGTTTGCTCGCACGTGTTGATTTTGAAAAACGGCAGGAAGGTCGTTGACGGCACGATGGGAGATATTCTGCAGAAATTTTCCGAGCAATCGGGAGACGCCAATCTCGAGGAGGTTTTTTTCCGCGCGACCGGCGAAGCCAAGGAAGGCAAATGATCTGCGCGCTGATTTATCTCCAAGTGCAATCGATAAAGAACCGACTGCGGGTGCGGCTGCGGCGGCTGAAGAAGCCAAAGTATCTGGTCGGCGCTGTCGTGGGCGCAGCCTATTTCTATTTCTTTTTCTTCCGCAACCTGTTTACGGGAAGACGCGACGTCGCTGCCGGCACCGCTGACGCAGCACCGCCGGAAACACTGCTGATGTTCGAGTCGCTCGGGGCACTCGCGTTGTTCGCCATGGTCCTGTCGGCCTGGATCTTCCCGCACGAACGGGCAGCGCTGGTGTTTACGGAAGCCGAGATCGCGTTTTTATTTCCCGCCCCGGTAACCCGCCGGACGCTGATTCACTTCAAGCTGGTGCGGTCGCAAATCGCAATCCTGTTCACCACCCTGTTGCTGACGCTGATCACGCGGCGGTTTGGCGGCGGCGGCACGGCCTGGATTCGCGCCGTCGGCTGGTGGCTGATTCTGTCCACGCTCAACCTGCACACACTGGCCGCCTCGTTCGCGCGCACGCGGCTGCTGGAGCGCGGAGTTTCCAACTGGCGCCGGCGAGTCGTGGTGTTGTCCGCCCTGAGCGTGGTGCTCGCCGCGGCCGTCCTCTGGGTCAGGCGCACGATTCCCCCGCCGGAGGCATCGGACTTCTTCAGCCTGGACACGATAAAATATTATGTCCGGCACGCGCTGGAATCCGGTCCGGCGTTTTATGTTCTGTATCCGTTTCGGCTGGTGGTCCGGCCGTACCTTGCGCCGGACGCGCACGTGTTTCTGCTCACGTTCGGTCCCGTGCTCGCGTTGATGCTGCTGCATTACTGGTGGGTAGTCAGGTCCGACGTCGCCTTTGAGGAAGCCTCGGTCGAATTGTCGCGCAAACTGGCGGAAAAAATCGCCGCCATCCGCGCCGGTGGCAATTGGCATTCGACCGCGGGAAAGCAGAAAAAGAAGCGTCCGCCGTTTGCGTTGCGGCCAGTGGGGACTCCCGCCGTGGCATTTCTCTGGAAGAACCTCATCAGCGCGGGCCGGGCGTTTACGTTGCGAACCTGGCTTTTTCTGGCGTTGTTCGCCATTTGCATTGGCGGGCCAATGGGCGCCAGCCAACTTAGCCCCGGATGGCTGCCGCCGACCATCGGAATCGTCACCGCCATTCTCGCTGGGTATTCGCTGCTCCTCGGCCCCGCGATTCTGCGCCAGGACTTGCGCCAGGACCTGGTGAACGCAGACGTATTGAAAATGTATCCTTTGCGCGGCTGGCAGGTGGTGCTCGGCGAATTGCTCGCGCCGACGGCCATTTTGACCGGCGCTCAGTGGTGCCTCCTGCTGCTGGCGGTGACGATGTTCTCCCGCATTCCCGAGGGCGACGCGGTCCCGCTGACGAACCGGCTGTCGTTCGGTGCCGGGGCGGCCATCATTGCGCCGATGCTGAACCTGATTTCACTGGTGATCCCCAACGCGTCGGTGCTGCTATTCCCCTCCTGGGTGCAAATCGGGCGCGAGCGCGTAGGAGGAATCGAGGTCATCGGCCAGCGGCTGATTTTCATGCTGGGATCGGTGCTGGTCTTCGCATTCGCCCTCTTGCCGGCCGCTGTGTTGTTCGGACTCGTGTTCTTCCTTTCGAGTCTAGGCATGATTGCCGCCCTGCCGCTGAGCGCTGCCGTGGCGGCAGCTGTTCTGGCGGCAGAGGCTGGTCTGGCCATCTGGTGGATGGGCCGGCTGTTTGAACGGTTTGATTTGTCCGCCGAATCGGTGAGTTGACTTTTAGGCAGCGGGCGCCTCCCCGAAAATGTCGTTCTGTCCACAAAGACGACAAGCCTAGGGGGCTTGATTTACAGGTTTGAATTGACGCCCAACGCTTTAAAGGAAAAGCCCCCACGGCGAGAGGAACCACCCTTCTACCCTTAATTCAGGCAGTCCAAAAAATTTCCGGCTCCCGCTTGTCTTGGCACTGGTATTGCTAAGGATTGCGGCGTGTTTATTAAGAACGGCATATCAGGCATCGCAGGATACCTGGATCTCGCAATGGTACCGATAAAGTCGGTGCTCGTGAGGCCCCCAAAGTCCGGGCAACACCCGCTCAACGCTGGTGTGCGAAAGGTTGCTTTGATGGAAGAAGGGGGTGGGGTCTCGGTGGAGAAACTGCTCCTCAGCGGAGAAGCCGCCGCCGTTCAACCGATGGCCATCGAGATGATCAAAGCGGGCCGTAAAATGGTTCTCGAGGGTTTCCCGCTGGAGGAAATCGCGGCGTGGTGCTTTAAGCACAACTATCGCTGGCGGTTCCACAACCATTC
>QHPA01000283.1 GCA_003218935.1 Verrucomicrobiota bacterium | reverse complement strand
CTGTTTCAATCAGCAAAATGCGGCCTCGGCTGCGAAACCACTTGCGCGAACTTTCTCAATGGCCCTGTTGCCCGCCGACGGGGCCGCATTTTGCTGATTGAAACAGGGACGAAACGACGGCAGTCTTTTGCTGTCAAACCACGCGACTTATGCCCGGCCATCGTCCATGGACGTTGTCGAGACGCCGATTCTTCGGCGTTTCGGCCGCGGCGCTGGTTGCGCCGCGCGTGGCGGCGGCCGATGCCAGCGCGGCCCCGGCCGAGCCAATCATCGACATTCATCAGCACACGCATTATCACGGACGGACGGACGACGAGTTGGTGGCCCATCAAAAGACGATGGGCGCCACGCTGACGGTGTTGCTGCCCGCGGGTTCGCCGGTGAACAGGCCTTCGACGCATGAGGGCAAGTCGAATGGCCTTCAAGCCGAATGCTACGGCAACGAATCGGTCGTGAACCTCGCGAAGGCGCATCCGAAGGAATTTCTTTTTTTCACCAACGAAGTGCCGGACCTGCCCGAGGCGCGGACGGAGATGGAAAAATACTTGAGACTTGGCGCTCGAGGCATCGGCGAGCAGAAGTTTGGTGTCGATTGCGATTCGGTTTACATCGAGCGCGTCGCGGAACTCGCGCAGGACCATGGCGTGCCGGTGTTACTGCACTTTCAGCACGAGATGTACAACCTCCACCTCGAACGGTTTCACAAAATCCTGGAAAAGTTCCCCAAGGTGAATTTCATCGGCCACGCGCAGACCTGGTGGGCGAACATTGACAAGAATCACGCCGACCAGACGGTGCTTTACCCGAAAGGGAAGGTCACACCCGGCGGCATCACCGACCGTTTGTTGAGCGATTACCCGAACATGTTCGGCGATTGCTCGGCCGGCTCCGGTTTGAATGGCCTGACGCGCGACGAAGATTTCACACCCGGCTTTCTCGATCGGCACCGGAACAAACTGGTGTTCGGCAGCGATTGCGAGGACGCGATGGGTTCCGGCCCGAAATGCCAGGGCGCGCAAATCATTGCGGCCATCCGCCGCTTCGCGGCGGGCAAGGGGATTGAAAGGAAAATTCTCTACGAAAACGCGAAGAAGCTGCTGAAGCTCTAACGACACGGATTACCATACTCCCGCTCCACTTTGCAAATACGGATCTGGAATTGTTGATACCACGTAGATTTCCCCTTCGCCTGCGCCACGAGGTGTTCTTCGTTTCGTTTCCAGTTCTTGATGGCGTCCAAACTCGACCAGTACGAAACGGTGATGCCGACGCCATCGGCGTCGCGAACGCTTTCGACGCCGAGGAAGCCGGGCTGTTGCGAAGCGAGCGCGAACATTTTGCCGGCCATTTCAGCGTAGGCATTGTCGTCACCACTCGCCCGTTGCGAAGTGAAGATGACCGCGTAGTAGGGTGGTTCAGGTGTGGAAGCGATCCGGTTCATAAGGAGGTTGACTCGAAAGAAGCCACTCGGATGACGCCGCCCGTTCGTCTTCGACCTGGCACGCGAGCACTGCCCGAAAGCAGAATGACTTTGAGCCATTCATCAATTCAAGCCTCCAGCTTTACCGGAGGTCGTGACTGCCGTTCATCCATTTCATTTCTTCGAGCGGCTCGAATTTGCCTCCACATTCACAATTCCGGTTTTCATCCGATGCCCTGAGCCGTTCACATTTGGGGCAAACCATGCCTTTTGATTTCGGCTGCAACCTTGATCGAAGAAGCCACACGACGCCCAGACAAATCGGAAGAGTAAACACCAGCCGGCCGAAACACTCAGACCACCCCCCGACGACGATGCTGTCATAACCTTCATCCCATGCCCTCCAACCACGAAAGAGCGATCCAATAGCAGCAACGAGACACGCAACCATCACCGCAACAATCCTCGTGCGTCTCAATTCTGCTTTGCGGCACTGTGCAGCTTCTTCTGGCGTCATCCTAACCCACATACCAGGTATGATTAGCGCAGCACGTGAGCAACGCAAAACTGGTTTCTCTCAAAGTGTGAAGTGACGCTACCAAACTGGAACTATCGCAGGCGCTCATCAAACAGTTTGTAAGCCATTTGCCGCATTTCAGGCGGGAACAGATGCCCGCAGTCGGGATGCTCGACGCGCAGGTTCTCTGGCACGCCGTAGAGCGCGTAAATCTGCGACGCCGCTTGCACAATCGCTTCGACGCTGCGCCATTTGAAATTGGTGTCGCCGAGCGGAGCGTTGACGAAGACGTGTCGCGGCGCCAACGCGCCGATGAGTTCGTGAAAATCGAAGGGAATCTCGTTCAATCGCCCCGCATATTGTGCGAGCCTGGGCATATACCGGGTCTGGCACCAGCCGCGTTCGGGTCTCCAAACTCCCGGATCGCCTCGGTAATAATCGGAGAACGAGTCGAACCCGCAACTGGTGACAATGACCTTGATCCGCTTGTCGAAAACCGCCGTAAAAATCGCGTTGTGTCCGCCGAGCGAATGGCCGATGGCGCCGAACGTTCCGCGCTTTACGAACGGCAGTGAGTCAAGCAGGTCGAGCCCGCGCAGGTTGTCCCAGATCGCCTTCATCGTTCCGCTCTGGTAGCCGAGCGCATGGAGATCGGGTTGATAATTGGCGAGCAACGGATAGGCCGGCGCCAGGCAGACGTAACCGCGCCGCGCGAGTTCGACGCCGTATTGGTCGTTCGGGCTGTTGCCGAGGCCGACGACTACTTTCTGTCCGAGCGAATGGGTCTGGTGCAGGCAAAGGATGCCCGCGGCCTTCGCCTTCCTGTTCAGCGCCGATTTCGGAATGAGCAAGTAGGCGGGCACGCGCGATCCCGGCTCAGACGCATAAGTGAGGAAGCGTCGCACGTAATCGCCGCAGTCCACTTCCTCTTCCACCTTCACCTCCAGCGGACACCGCTTTTCTTTTCCCGGCAAAGGTCCCATCACTTCCTGCATGGCGCGAACGATCGCGGCGCGGCGCTTTTGCCAATCCCGAACAGATTTGGCGGAGAGGGCGTGGCCTTTGGTGTTCAGAATCTCTCCATAAGCAGCGGGACGCGTGCAGGGGAGAAACGCAAGCAGGCAGAGGATCGCGGGAGCGCACAACGTGGCAGACCGGCAACTCATGAGGGCACCTTGGAGCATTTGGGGGAATCAGGAAAGTCGGAAGAAGCTTCCAACACTGACAACTGCGCCCTTGTCTGCTACAGTGATCGCCATGATTTGCATCGGGACTTCGGGTTTTCAATATCCGAACGGCCCCTTCACTGTTCGGTGATGCGGATGTTGCGGAATTTGACCGCGGATTTTGAGTCGTGGTTTTGCAAGCCGAGGTAGCCTTGGGTTAAACGGTCGGTCTCGTAATCAATCGTCTTCTCGCCGTTCCACCAGACCTCGATGCGGCGGCCGTGCGTGACGATGCGCACGTGATTCCACTCGCCGGCCGGCTTCGACATATTTTTTGTCGCGGCGATGACGTCGTAGAGCGAACCGGCGGAGCCTTTGGTGGGTTGCCGACCGTAGTCCGCCAGGATTTGCATCTCGTGCCCCGTGAAGGCGGGGTTCTTTTCCAGTGCCGAACGGATAAAGATGCCGCTATTGCCGCCGTCGTTGATGGCGTAGTCGAGTTCGAGGATGAAATCGCCATATTGTTTTTCCGTGCGCAGCCAGGAACCGCTCTTTGCAGGGTTCGTACTCCAATCCTTGCCGTTGCGCCCGACGAGCACGCCGGCTTCGACCTGCCACTCGCCTCCGTACATGACGACCCAGCCGGCGAGGTCATGGCCGTCGAAAAGAGATTTCGCCTGCGGCCGGCCGCCCGTCGTTGAACAACCGACGAAAGCGCCGAGGAGCAAAGCCATCGCCCACGGTGATTTTTTCATGGCCAAAGTTGTTACCGTCGGATTTTAATTTTGACCAGCTTGTTTAACGCGACATCGCATGCACGAAGCAGCCATCGAACATCTGAGCCAATCGGACAAAGTGCTGGCCCGACTGATTCGCAGAGTCGGGCCGTGCCGGTTGGAGGCGCGCCGAAGCGCCAGTCCGTTTCAGGCGTTGGTCCAGGCGGTCGCGCATCAGCAGCTCAATGGCACCGCGGCGAAGACCATCCTGAAGCGGGTCATCGCGATTTATCCGGGGCGTAAATTTCCCGCACCCGAAGATTTGCTCGCGACACCGGACGAACGATTGCGCGGGGCCGGATTGTCGCGCGCAAAGACTGCCGCGCTCAAGGACATCGCGGCGAAGACGCTTGAAGGAATCGTACCCAGCTCGCGGGCCATCGCCAGGATGAGCAACGAGGAAATTCTCGAACGCCTTACCGCCATTCGCGGTGTCGGGCCGTGGACAGTGGAGATGCTGCTGATCTTCATGCTGGGCCGGCTAGATGTTCTGCCCGCGACGGATTTTGGCGTGCGCAAAGGTTTTGCTTTGACCTATCGGCGAAAAGAACTGCCGGCGCCCTCCGAGGTGCTCGAACACGGCGAGCGCTGGCGGCCCTATCGCACGATTGCTTCCTGGTACCTGTGGCGCGCGCTGGACGGAGAGTGATTCTAGGGCCTCACATGAGTCAGGTGCATGGCCAGCACCAGGAACGCCACGAGTCCGAAATAGAGCGCGGCTATCGTCCAGCGTTGTTCCGTAGTCACTTCAAAGTAACGCGCTTCTTCGGCCGTCCGCCTGCGGAACAAAGAGAAAAGTCTCGGCAGCGACATGATTAAAATCAACAGGAGCAGAAAGTTGAAATGCGTGAACAGCAGCGCGCTGACGACGCCCAGTCCCACCAGCCATAACCACGGCGACAAGGCCGTGACAATCCGGCCCCCGTCCAGAAAACCGATGGGCGCCAGGTTGAAGAGGTTGAGGAAGAAGCCGCTGAAAGCCAGCGCGCGGAACAACGGATTGCCGGTCGCCAGGTACAATCCGTCGCACGCGGCCGCGCCGGCCGTTCCAAGCAAGGGACCGCCAATGCCGACTTGCGCTTCAATCCACGCGTTCGGCGGCGCTTCTTTCAAAGCAATGAACGCGCCCATGAAGGGGATGAACACCGGCGCGCCCACTTTCAATCCGATGCGCCTGGCCGCGAGCAAATGGCCGCATTCATGGACGAAAATCAGCAGCACGAAGCCGAGCGCGTACCACCAGCCCCAGGTTTGGGCGTAAAGCCAGATGGTGAGTAACATCGTGCCGCCCGTCTTCAACAACACCGGAAAGAATTTCAAAACCGGAATCAACAACGCCTTGAACTTCACCAGCAAGACACCCAGGATGCTCAGCGGCACGAAGGCCTTCTTCAGCTTCGGTCCGCCGCCGGAATCGCGCGGGTTCGGCGCGACGACGGGCGGCAGCGGTTGTTGCGGCGGCGAATCCATCATTATGGCTCAACGTTCACACGGATTCACTTCGCCGCAAGTTTCTTTTCCGGTCCGAGCTTGTGGATGGTGTTGTAAATCTCCTGCGAAATCAGCGCGCCGTCCGCGGCCGCAATGCTGAATTTGATCTTCATCTGGTCGCACGGCTTGAGGTCCGGGATTTCAAGAAAGAACCGTAGTGGCCGCTCCAGATGTAGTTCCATTTCTCGACGCCATAGTTTTCGACATCGGTCGCGGACTTTTCCTCCAGTGACGAGGTAAAACTGATTTCGATTCCGTTCTTTGCGGCAGAGAGCGCCGACGGCAGGTGAACGGGTTTACCAGTGTAACGAACGCGGTAAAAACCGCCGTCGCGCGTGGCGCTGGTCTGCCAGCCTTTCAGACCGCAAACATAAACCTGGCCGTCGCGCGGATTGACGCGACCGCGCATAAGGCCGGAATAAAACCTCAGCGGAAGCTGCGCCATGCCGCCTTGCGCCACGCCATCAACCTCCTGCACCATTACTTCGAAGAGCGTGCATTTGCCGTAAGACATGAAAAGCAGACGGTCTTTCAAGGGGCCCCATTTGTCGCTGGTCACCCAGACCTGGCCGCCGCTGGAGTTGTCCATGCTCATCGGCAGCCAGCAGAGCGGCGCGTCATAACGGTCGGGAATAACCGAATCGGCGTCCCACCCTTTGAACTTGAACCGGGCGCGAACCTGCGGGTCGCTCGGATTGGCCGTGAAATTGGTGCCGTTGCGCCGAAGAACCAGGTCACGTTGAGCCGTCGGAGTCATGCCGTAAAAACCGCCTTTCCTGATCAGGTTCAGTTTGCTCGACGGCATCCAATGGCCCTGATTATCGCTGATGGTGATGACGTCGTTCGGGCCGACAGTCATCCCGTTCGGCGCGCGGAATCCCGTGGCAATCACTTCGAGCCTGGAGCCATCCGGGGAAACTTTGAACAGGCAACCCTGGTGCGGCGAGGTCACCTCCGGCTCCCACGGCGCGCCTTTGGCGAAGTAGAAATTGCCCTGCGAGTCAGTTTGCAGGTCGAGCGCGAATTCGTGATAGTTCGGGGTGATAATGACATCGTTATTGAAGTTCTCGTAGTAATCAGCCTCGCCGTCGTGGTTCAAATCGTGCAGCCGCGTGATCTGGTCGCGGCCCAGCACGT
>QHPA01000282.1 GCA_003218935.1 Verrucomicrobiota bacterium | reverse complement strand
GCCCAGAAGGGGGCGTAAGAGTTTCCGACCACAGATGAACGCAGATAGACACAGATTCGGGAATTCGAGACCTGACGCCGTGCGGTTCCTTAAGACGGCGTGTCCCGATGCTTGAAGGACAGGTCGAGGGGTAATAGCTCTAAGCCGTGTTTTATGCAGTTGGATGGTTGGACCGCCCTCACCCTGTCCCTCTTCCCCAGGAGAGGGAGGACCGTCTCCTCGTAGCGGCGTCTCGGTAGAGCGCCGCAATTCGCGGGAACAACAGCCAGCGGCGCTCTGCCGAGACGCCGCTACGGTTGTGAGCGCGCACCAGATTTAAGGGGACCTTCGGCTACGGAGTTGCCCGATGATGAGACCGCGTGAACCCGCGCCGGCCGTTTGAAATCATGCCAGACATGAGACTCGCCGCTTTGCCGGGACCAGCCAAGCTTCAAAATTCGTTTGCACGATTCCTCTTCCGCCTTAACAATCCGGCTCTATGAACCGCGCTGTTTTGCTGTCACTGGTTGGCTTCCTGGCCGTCGCGCCGTCGCGAGTGGCCCTGGGCGCCGATGATTTCCAGCCCGAACCGGGTTACATCAGTCTGTTCAACGGCAAAGACCTCACCGGCTGGGGTTACAAGACGAACCATTTCGACGGCAAAACCGCGAGCAGCGACGGCCGTTACACGGCCAAAGCCGGCATTCTCGTGGTGAACCCCAGAGAACCCCGGCTGATGCAGGTTTTGTGGACGACGCGAGAGTTTCCCAAGGATTTCCATCTGAAGTTGGAATTCCGCGCTGCCGTGAACGCCGACAGCGGCATTTTCATCCGCAAACCGCAGCTTCAATGTCGCGATTACCTCGTCGCCGGTCCTTACAAAGAACTCAAGAAATACAAGCCCCAGGAGTGGAATGAAATCGAGGTCACGGTGAAAGACGGCGTGGCGCACTGCACATGCAACGGCGAGGTATTGGAGGACGCGCTCAAGGTTCCTGACACCGGACCGATCGGCCTTGAAGCCGACCGCGGCCAGATGGAGTATCGACACATCCGACTCAAGGAATTGCCGTGATTCACTCACAACAGGTCATGGCACCGATGCTGAACATTGACGAAGCCAAAGCCGCCTTGCTGAGCCTGTTGCAGAAGAAGTCCGTGTTTCACGGTGATTTCACGCTCTCTTCGGGCGCCAAAAGCAATTACTACATTGATTGCAGACTCACCACGTTCGATCCCGAAGGCGCCTGGTTGGTCGGGCAGTTGATGCACTCGCTCATCCGCAAGGAACAAACCTCCCGGAAAGTGAATGTAGTCGCGGTGGGCGGGCTGACGATGGGGGCTGATCCCGTCGCGCTGGCCGTCGGGATGTATTCCCACTGGGCCAAGGACCCCTCGCCCTTGCAGGTATTCTCGGTTCGGAAATCACCCAAGGCCCATGGCCAGACGAAATTGATCGAAGGGAATTTCAAGAAGAGCGACACGGTCGTGGTCATTGACGATGTCATCACGCGCGGCGAGTCAACCATTGCCGCCATCAACGCGATTGAGAAGGAAGGCGGCACAGTGGCGTTTGTCGCCGTGCTGGTGGATCGCCAGGAGGGTGGACGCCAGAAGATCGAGGCGATGGGACATCCGGTCTTTGCTCTGTTCACGAAGGGCGAACTGCTGGGAGGCCATGCCCGGCCACATCGAAGAGCGGATTGCACGGTTGCGTGAACTCGTTGTACTAACAAACGTGAATTTCGTCAACCGGCTGCTGATCAGACGGTGTCCTCATTCGGTTGTAGTGTCGGCGCTATGCGCCGAAATGCGTCGAGCCACAGGCTCGACGCTACACGAATTCAGGATGCGGCAGCCACTCTTGCGTCAACTCCACAAAACCAGTTGTCTTCTGTCGCCCCTTCAGGGCTTGGGTGGTTTTTGGGATACGTTACCCAGGGCTTTGCCCTGGGCTATTGTCTTTCGGGCTTTCAGCCCTTCCATGTGCGATCTACGGATTTCCTCCGTTCGGATCTATAGGCATCGATGGTTTCAAGTCGAGGCCTGGTTAGTAGGTCTCAATTTCAACTAAACTGTAGCGGCGCGCTATGAGCGCTGTTTTCGGCGGCCACAGACCCGCTACAACCAAATTAAGACACTCCATCCGTTTGTTCATCAGCAACGACGTCACCGGTTGGGGTTACAAGATGAATCTCTGCCCGGTCCGATCTCCGCCAGACGCGGAGAATGGAGGAATCGTTCCAGGTGCTTCCGTCCGTAGGCCATGTAATCAATATCCAGCGTCGAGATTGCGGCCTGGAGAAAGCCCCACATCGCTTCACGCATGTCGGAGGCCATCCGCATCAGGCGCAGCCGCCGCAAGTGATCGGGTCGAGCCTGGTCAAAGTAGAGCGTAAGCAAAGTCCGTTCGTGCTCATCGTTGAATTCATTGTTCACCGCCAGGTTGCCGAGGTCGAAGAAGCGATCGCCCATGCCGCCGTATTCCCAGTCGATGATGCGCACCGCTGTGCCGTCGTCGATGAGGTTGGCCGCCAACAGATCGTTGTGGCAGGGGCAGGGCGGGTCGTCGCTTTGTAAATCCTGTTCGATGCGGGCCAGCAGTTCCAACGCGCGCTCCAGGTTGTCGGGAAACGTCACGTGCCGGTCCCGCGCGAGCGCGTAGTAATTGCGCACGGTTGCGAAGGGCGAAAAGCTTCCCGCACCCGAGGGTCCCGTGTGGTAGCGGCGCAGGGCCCCGGCCACGCGACGCAGGATGGCCGGTTGTTGAATGTCCCCCGTCGTGAGCACGCGCCCGGGCGCGAAGCGCCGGACCATCGCGTCGTGTTCGGGCAGGTACGCCACCACCTCCGGTCCCACGCCCAACGCCGCGGCCGCGCGGGAGCACGCGACTTCGCACGTGCGGTCGATGCCAAGCAGCGAGGTGTCCTTGCCAGCCACCCGCAACATATAACTCTCGCCGTCCGCGTCGATGCGATAGTTGCGATTGGTCAGGCCGCCGCCGAGCGGGGTCACGGTCAGCGAACGGTCCCGCAGTTCGGGGATGAGTTGGATCAGATTCTGTTCGTCCATAACATCGCGGTTCGATCCCTGAAACTTGCGTCTGGGAAGCCACCTGCACTCGCACGCTGGAACCGTGCGCTACGTCGTGCGGCAGCACCACCGCCACCAAACTAAGACGCTACCCGCGATGTTACCGGTTTGCCTGAGATTCTGTAATCAGGCGCCGGTTCACTGCAACTTATGGATTTTCCGCTCCCTGGCAGGCGAACGAACGCAGGAGGTTACTCTGAGGGCGTCAAGGAGACGCCTGGGCTCGTTCGTCAAAAGTGTATTCGACCCGCCAATACTCAGCGTCAGCTTTGACTTTTACCTGACTGGGCTGGTTACACCTCGCAAAGATCAGGGCCATCGTCATCGCGCGCGCCCACTCCGAATAGGGGCCCAGGTGTTCCTCATGGGCGTCCGTCTTCACTACCCAACCACCCTCGGTCTTCTCCACACAGAACGTCTGTCGTTTGGCGGACATATCTGTTTTCCAAACTTTGTGAGAACAGCCTTCTCACGGCGGCTTCTAATCGGGCGGATTAGAAGGCTGCACTTTGCCGTCGCCGACGGCCTAGTCAACGGCAAGTTGTTCACGCCAGACTGTGAATAAACGGTTAATAAAAGTGGGCCGTCTCCGAATCGCAGGCGCGCTCGCCGCCAAAGGTTCATGGCCTCGAAGATTCGGGAAATCAAGCCGAGGGACAGAACCGGACTCACGCAGCCCGGTTTTGCTGTGCGGTTCGGATGCCTTACGAATGCTCTGTTGACCGGTAGCTCAGGAACGAAATGACGCAACCGGACAGTGCAACCAGCCAGACCAGGAATATGGGTATGCACAGGAGCGAATAAAGCACCTCGTGCCAGATTTCCTCGTGTGGCGTCAACCGATAGGCCAAATAGGCGGACGCTGGCGGCACGAAAAGCGCCCCCAACCAGAGGAACCTGGCATTTCGACTTAAAACAGTCGTTTTGTTTTCGCTCACCGCAGACTCCATCGTTCGCAGTTCGAGGACAATTTACTGAAAACCGCCGATATTTCCAGCGTTACCATTGGCAGCATCGTCGCAGGGGCGCAACTTTGGCACTACCACCATATCAAGTTCACTCTGCAAGATTTCCGAAGACCCCTCACCCTGTCCCTCTCCCCATCCGATGGTGGCCTTCAGGCCGGGTGAGGGGAATACATGCGTCACATCAGCTTCGCAGTTCAATCCTCCATATACCAAAAGGAGTGCATCACCTTTTTGGTAGCATCGACTTGCCAGAGACGCTTGAAACCGACCCGCTCGACATGCCCATCCAACAGCGTGACATTCGACCCGTTGTTATGCACGGTGGGTCGGCCAAAGTTAAAAGGCGTGTCGGGATATTGTGGCATACTGTCCACGACGCCGTCGCCATTAAGATCAAGCGTGAAGCGGTAGCTCGGATCCACCGGCGAGTAAACGTAGTGCGTGAGCGTATCCATGAACATCAAGGCATCGGCCGGTTTGGGGATGCGCGAGACATTTAAAGGGGGGGTGTGGTCACCGTAGTA
>QHPA01000281.1 GCA_003218935.1 Verrucomicrobiota bacterium | reverse complement strand
CTGGCGTAGATGTCAGCATGCGCTGCTGCGAAAAAGCGTTCAGCCGGACGAAATGCGTCCGGCGGTTTGCCGCAGTCGGTCTTCTGCTTTGTCTCTGGCCGGTCGCCGCCGCTGATCTGGAGGAGTGCCGCAAATTATTCGTTACCGGCAATTATTCCGAGTGCATCAGCCGCTGCGAGGAGGCCGTGCGCAAGCAGCGTGATGAAGAGTGGGCGATGCTGCTGATGAAGTCGCTTTTGGCCACGGGCCGGTATCCGGAGGCGGAAGCGGTGTTGACGAACGCTTTGCCGCTTTACCGATCGAGCATCCGCTTGCGATTGGCCGGCCGCGAAGTCTTCAACGCCAACGGCCGGACGGACGAGGCGCGGGGGTTGTTGGAGGAAATCAACGATCGGGGCGGCTCGAGCCGATGGATGTATCGTGATCCGCCAAACCTGGTCGCGCTGGGCAAAGCCGCGCTGCTGCTCGGCGCGGAACCGAAACTGGTCCTGGAAAATTTCTTCGACCAGGCAAAAACGGCCGACCCCAATCTGCGCGAGGCTTATCTGGCCAGCGGGGAGCTGGCATTGGAGAAGGAGGATTATGGGCTGGCGGCAAAAGTCTTCGGCGACGCGCTGAAAAAATTCCCCGAAGACCCGGACATGCACTTCGGACTGGCGCGGGCCTACGCCCCGAGCGCCCGCGCGTTGATGCTCAAGTCGCTTGAAGCCGCGTTGAGTCACAACGCCAATCACGTGCCGGCCCTGCTGTTGCTGGCCGATCACGCGATCGATGCCGAGGAGTACACCGCCGCCGGGGAGATGCTCGACCAGGCGTTTGCCGTGAATTCCTGGCAACCGGAAGCGTGGGCCTATCGCGCGGTGCTGGCTCATTTGCGCAACGAGACCAAAGCCGAAGACGAGGCGCGGGAAAAGGCGCTCAAATTCTGGCCGACGAATCCCAAGGTGGACCATCTGATCGGGAAAAAACTCTCGCAGAAATATCGCTTCACGGAGGGCTCGGGTTATCAGCGCCGGGCGCTCAAGTTCGACCCCGGCTTTCTCCCGGCAAAAATCCAACTCGCGCAGGATTTGCTTCGTCTCGGTCAGGAGGAGGAAGGTTGGCAGCTTGCGGATGAGGTGCATCAGCGGGACGGCTACGATGTGACGGCCTATAATCTGGTCACGCTGCGCGAAACCTTCTCGAACCTTCAGACCGTTACGAACCGGGACTTCGTCGTGCGGATGAGCCGGAGCGAAGCGGCGATTTACGGCGACCGTGTGTTGGACTTGCTGCAGCGCGCCAGGAATCATCTGTCGGAAAAGTACGGACTGAACCTCGACCAGCCAACCACCGTTGAGATTTTTCCCGAACAAAAGGATTTTGCCGTTCGCACTTTCGGTCTGCCCGACAATCCCGGTTTCCTCGGCGTTTGCTTCGGACACGTCGTCACCGCGAACAGCCCGGCCTCGCAGGCGGCACACGCGGCAAACTGGGAAGCGGTGCTCTGGCACGAGTTTTGTCACGTCATCACGCTGGGGTTGACGCGCAACAAGATGCCGCGCTGGCTCAGCGAAGGCATCTCGGTTTACGAGGAAAAGCAGGCCAACCCAACCTGGGGCCAGGCGATGAACCCGCGGTATCGAGAATTGGTTTTGGGCGACGATCTCACGCCGGTCGGCAAACTCAGCGCGGCGTTCCTCTCGCCGAAGAGCGATTTGCACGTGCAGTTCGCTTACTACGAATCGTCCCTGGTCGTGGAGTTCCTGGTTCAAGGTTTCGGTTTTGAAAGCCTGAAACAAATACTTCACGACCTCGGCGAAGGAGCGGACATCAACGAAGCCATTGGCTCCCACACCGAGCCGATGGAAAAGTTTGAGAAGGATTTTGCCGCCTTCGCCCGCGAGCGCGCCAAAAATCTGGCGCCTGGCCTGGATTGGGAAAAACCAAAAAGGCAATCGCGAACTCCGGCCTTCCTGGATGCCGATTCGTCTTTTACGAATCGGGTTGATACACCCAAGGCGGTCTGGACGAACACAGCTCCTGCCCCGGAGCAGTCCTTCCTTCCACACGCCGTCAGCGAATCAGCGCCCGCTGCGGACTCCACCAACTATTGGGAGTTGATGCGCCAGGCCAGGACGGCGCTGGCGGCAAAGAAATGGGCGGAAGCCAAGGCGCCGTTGCAGAAGATCATCGAGCGTTGCCCCGCTCAAACCGGTTCCGACAATGCCTACGCGATGCTGGCGGCGGCCTTTCGAGGACTGAACGAGACCAATCAGGAACGCGAAGTATTGTCGAAGCTGGCCGCGCTCGAATCCGATGCCACCGATGCTTATCTCCGATTGATGGAACTGGAGGAAGCCGCCAAAGATTGGCCCGGTGTGACGGAAAACGCCGAACGTTTTCTGGCCGTCAACCCGCTGCTCCCACAGCCGTATCGCTACCGCGCGCGCGCGAGCGAGGAATCAGGCAAAACCGAAGCGGCCATTCAATCGTATCAAAAACTGCTGCTGCTCGATCCGCCGGACCCGGCGGAAGTCCATTTTCGTCTGCCCCGGCTGCTGCGCCAGACGGGCGATCCGGCAGTGAAACGGCACGTGTTGCAGGCGCTGGAAGAAGCGCCCCGCTTCCGCGAAGCGCTTCGGTTGCTCCTGGAAATCAACGGCGAATCGCCACCTGCGAAAGAGAGCGCGACTGGAGCGGCTCCGGAGAACAAGCCGTGAGAACTCTCCGGTTGTTGCTGCTGCTGTTCCCGCTGCTGGCGGGCGTTTTGTTCGCGCAACGTTGGAGGGGCGGTTGGGGCGGTGGCGAACGATGGCTTCCCGAATATGAAACGTGTCGCACGGCGCGGGAAGTTCCCTGGCACAGCACCGAGCCGGCCAACTGGACCAATACAGCGGGTTTCGAGAAGGACGTGTTTACCTTCGCGCGAATCCGGCGCGACCGATCGCCTTACAGTACCTGGAGCATGGGCGAATGGTGGACCGACTTTCCCGACAGCGACCTGAATTTTTCGTTTCGACTCCAACAAATGACCTCCTTGAAGGTCGATCCCGACGGGCGTGTGCTGAATTTGACGGATCCGGACCTGTTCGATTACCCGTGGATTTACATGGTGGAGCCGGGAAGCCTGATGTTGAGGGACGAAGAAGTGCCCATCCTTCGGAAGTATTTGCTCAACGGCGGCGTGCTCATGGCCGACGATTTCTGGGGAGAGCGGCAATGGGCCAATTTTCATCGTGAGATCAACCGGGTTCTGCCCGAACGCGAGTTCGTCGAACTGGATATGACCAATCAGCTCTTCCACTGCGTGTTCGACATCAAAGTGCCCAAGAGCAAGCTGCAAACCCCGAATATACGTCAGGGGATATGGAGCTTGGACCCGAATAGTGGATCCTATGGTGTCACCTGGGAATACCATGACGGCGAGGAGTGCAGGGAGATGCACATCCGGGCCATTTTCGACGACAAGGGTCGGATCATGGTCATCGCGACGCACAACTGCGACAACGGCGATGGCTGGGAGCGTGAAGGCGAAGACGACGGCTTTTTCCACGAATTTTCCGAGAAGCGCGCCTATCCCCTCGGCATTAACATCATTTTTTACCTGATGACGCACTAGAACTCATCTCATAATATATGGTGCACGGAGCGCGGCGTTCACGCCGCTTCAGATTTCAATTGCGAAATATCCGCCGGAAATCAACCGGGTTGCCGGCGTTGAAGCGGGCTGAAGCCCGCGCTCCGGTGTTTATGGGATGGCTTCTAAACCTTTTCCCGGCACGGCCGGACCGGCGATTCCCCCTCGGAGCCGGCGCCTCGTTTTCGCGTCAGGCAACCTTGAGCTTTTGGAAACGAAAGCGCAGCTTGCCGAGTCATAAAGAAATCGCCACTGTGCAGCGAAGCAAACGATGAGAAAGTTGGCCTCAGTGGTCCTGATTTTTGCGCTCGTGGCGGTAATCGTCGTGGCGCAGCGCGGGTCCCGAGGCGGCTACGGCGGACGCGGCCCCCGCAGGGGATACTACGAAGACTATCGCACTCCGCGTGAAATTACCCAGCACGGCCACGAGACCCCGACCTGGACCAACGCGCCAGGATTCGGGAAGGATGTGTTCACCTTTGTCCGCGTCAAACGCGCGCGCGCCCCTTACAGCTACGGCGGTCCCTGGGACACAGACACGCCGGACAGCGATCTGAATCTTTCTTATCGCTTGCAGCAGTTGACCTCGATCGGGGTTGATCCGAACGGGCTTTTTTTAAGACTCACCGACGAGGAATTGGCCGATTACCCGTTCATTTACATGGTCGAACCAGGTAGTTTGTATTTGACCGAGGAAGAGACTGTCGCGCTGCGCCACTACCTGCTCAACGGCGGTTTTCTCATGTTGGACGACTTCTGGGGTGATAGCGAGTGGGCGGGTATGGCCGGGCAAATGAAAAAGGTTTTCCCCGACCGGAACTTCGTGGAATTGCCCCTCGATCATCCGCTTTACCGTTGCGTGTTCGACATCAAGTCCAAGGACCAGATACCCGCGGTTGAGATCGGCACTGCCAGCGAAACCACGCACATCACCTGGGAACCTTTCC
>QHPA01000280.1 GCA_003218935.1 Verrucomicrobiota bacterium | reverse complement strand
ATTGACAATTATCAACGACATCCTTGATTTCTCGAAAATCGAGGCTGGCAAGTTGCAGTTCGAGACATTGGACTTCGACCTGCGAGGCACCGTCGAAAGCACTATCGAACTCCTGGCGGAACGCGCTCAAAGCAAACGGATCGAGCTGATCTCCATCATTTACGACGATGTGCCGACGCTCCTGCGCGGCGACCCTGGCCGACTCCGCCAGGTGATCACCAACCTGGTAGTCAACGGGATCAAGTTTACTGAAAAGGGAGAAGTGGTCCTTCGCGTGACCCGCGAGAGCGAGACCAACACGCAAGTGACCGTCTGCTTCACTGTGACCGACACCGGCATCGGTATCCCTCCCGACGCGCTGCCTTACCTGTTTCAGGCCTTCTCCCAGGCCGACGGATCCACCACGCGCAAATACGGCGGAACCGGTCTTGGTCTGGCTATCTCCAAACAATTGGTGGAAATGATGGGCGGCCAGATCGGTGTCGAAAGCACTCTGGGCCAGGGCTCAGCGTTTTGGTTTACTGCAAAATTCGAAAGACAAAAGCAACCTGTCGCGGCCCCGCCCAGCAAAGGCATTCTCGACGCAGTGCGGGTCCTTGTCCTGGACGATAACGAAACGAACCGAAGCATTCTGCTCCATCAGACCGCCGCCCTTGGAATGCGGCCGGCTGCCGCAACCAATGGAACAGAAGCATTGAAACTGCTGCGACGAGAGGCCGCTGGCACCGATCCCTTCATGCTGGCGATTTTGGATATGCAGATGCCCGGAATGGATGGTTTGAGCCTGTCCCGTACCATCAAAGCCGACCCGGTGATAGCGCAAACGCGCCTGTTGCTGATGACCTCGTTAGGCCCGCGCAATGACACTGCCCTGCTAAGGGCGGCGGGCGTGGGCGCTTTTCTGGTCAAACCGGTGAAGCAGGCGCAACTCGTCGACTGTCTGGTCAGTGTGCTGACCGCGACCGTCCTGTTGCACGTCCTGGTCGCGGAAGACAACACCATCAACCAGAAGGTTGCGGTTGGTTTGCTGGAGAAGTTCGGATGCCGGGCGGTCGCCGTGGCCAATGGCTGTGAGGTTCTGCAGGCCCTGGAACTGGTCCATTACGATATCATTTTCATGGACTGCCAATTGCCTGATCTGGACGGTTACAAAACCACGATGGAAATCCGTCAGCGCGAAGCCAGTCAAAGCGACGGCGCGCCTAAGCGCGCCTACATCATCGCAATGACGAGCTACGCAGTGAACGGCGCGCGTGAAAAATGTCTTGCCGCCGGCATGGACGACTACATCAGCAAGCCTGTCCAGTTGTATGCTCTCGAAAAAGTTCTGCTCGGGGCCATCGATTACCTCGCCCTCGCCGAAGCGTCCGACACAAACGGGACGATCCTTGATCCGGCAGCCCTCGCTTTGTTGCGGCAATTGCGGCGTCCCGACAAACCCGATCCGGTTGCGGAGCTGATCGATCTTTTCATTCAGGAGACGCCCAAGCGCTTGAGAGAAATGCGAAACGCAGCCACGCAGTACGACGCCGAGGCACTCGCGGCCGCGGCTCACAACCTGCGCGGCTGCGCCGGCAGCATCGGCGCAGTCAAAATGGCCGGCCTTTGCGAAAAGCTTGAAGAAAACGCGGGGCGCCGCGCATTACAAATTTCATCCCGTCTGTTGAAAGAAATCGAGACCGAATTCGATCGCGTGCGCCAGGCGCTCCACCTTGAAAGGACCAAATCGGCTCAGGTGGCCTGAATTGTGTTCCCGCAAAGGAAACTGAATCGGTCGCGCCTTGCCTGTTTTGAAGCGCGTATTATAGCATTGCGAACGCAATGCAAATCTGCCAATCTCCCACCGACTTTATGTTGGCTTTAGTTTTAGGAAACGGCTCTCTCTGGAACTGCGCGCCACGCCTGAGGCAACTCGGGATCCGCTGTCAGCACTTCAGCAAGGACACGGTCCGCGACTTGAATCACGACACGGCCGAACTCATTTACTTACTCCCCTTCAAAACGCTTGCCGACGCCGACTGGCCGCAACTGCGAGTCAAGCTTGCGCAAGCCAATCGCTGCTACATTATCGTGAGCGACCAGCTCAGTTCGGCTGAAATCATGAATGCCGCCCGCGATGGCGCGTACGATGTCCTGCTCACTTCTGATGGCGACGAGCGCTGGCTCGAAGCGCTGCGCAAGGTAGTGGACTCGCAGAAGCTTTGGCTGCAGTTGTACGGCGGCGCACCTCTCGGATCGAAAGATCTCCTCGTCGGCCAATCAACGGCCATGAAATCGCTGCGGCAAGCGATCGAACGCCTCGGCCCAACCGTGGCCAGCGTCCTCATCCTGGGCGAATCCGGCGTTGGAAAAGAGCGCGTGGCCAACGCGCTCCACATCGCCTCCGCCCGCGGCGCTTTTGTAGCCGTCAATTGCGCTGCGATTCCGAAGGAACTCATGGAAGCCGAGTTGTTTGGCGCGGAGAAAGGGGCTTACACCGGCGCCAACAAGACACGCGAAGGACTGGTGGAACACGCCGCCGGCGGGACGCTCTTTCTCGATGAAATCGGCGAACTGGACGTCAAACTCCAACCGAAATTGCTCCGATTTCTCGAAACCCGCAAAGCCCGCCGCGTCGGCGGGAACACCGAGCTGCAATCGGAGGTCCGCGTGCTGTCCGCCACCAACAGCAACCTGGAAAGTGAGATCGTGGAGGGGAAGTTTCGCTCCGACCTTTATTATCGGCTCTCGGAAGTCATACTGCACGTCCCGCCGCTGCGCACCCGTCCGGCCGACATCTCACTGCTGACGTTGGCGTTTTTGAAGGCGGCCGGCGAAAGGCTCGGCAAACATTTTGATAGCGCTGAACCGGAACTGATTCATAAATTCCAACAATACGACTGGCCGGGAAACGTGCGCGAATTGAAAAACGCAATCGACCGGATGGTCATACTCTACGACGGCCCCGTGCTCCGGGCGGCCTGGTGGGAAGTCCCCCAAAGAATCAACTCCCGCGCGGCATCTCTTCACCAGTCATCTCACACTGCGCCGACGGCAGCGGATGGTCGGCCGGTCGCTCTCAATCGAAAACAGAAGCTCGAAATGGCGCGGCAACTTTTGGAATCCAGCGGCAACGATCTTACCTGGGTCGCAGCCCAGCTTGGTATTCACTCGACCACCCTCTATCGTTGGCGCAAGACCAAGAAGATTTAGGTCCACCGGCTCACCACTTCAGAACAGTAAGACAGCTTGGCCACGAAAAGGCACAAGAGCCCACAAAAGGAATTCCTTTGGGAGCATTTTGAGCCTATTTGTGGCTTGCATTCGATAGTCAAGGTCTTTGAAGAAAGGCGTCGGCGCTGGGCTGCCGCATTGAGACAATAGCAATAGATTCTGTTGCTCAGCGTCGATGCCCGCACCGACAATTGAGAGGTAAGCAGAAAGAATACCTTCCAATCGGCGAGAAACGACCCAGCAAAGTATTCCTCAGATCAGCCTTGCAGATTTGGTTCGCGACGAATTGGGACATGTCCTGGTTCGTATCACCAGACGCAGACAGCGACGGCGGCCACGAGGCGCGTCGATTGAAACAGCAGCGCGATGCCGCCGTTCGCTACAGACTCGCGCACGGTTAGACTGCTCATCGGCTCTCATTCTGACTGAGAAGACGTGGGCGGGGATTCTTCTGCTCCTGCTGAAGTGCGTGAACCGACTCGCGAAGCTGGCCAACGCGTGCCTGTAACCGCTCCAGCGCAGTGACCCTGGACTGCAACTGCCTCAACTGAATGGTGGTAAAGGCACCATAGCCAACCAGCGCCAGGAATGCCAAACTAACCACAAATGTCTTTGTAGTTTTCATAATTGTTTAGATTCGGACAGTCGGCTTTGCGGCGAAGACACAGTGCGGCGGACCAGGAAAAGTCCCTTGCGGGAACTCCAAGGCGAAACGAAGCCGATTCAAAACGTCCCTGTTACTCAGTTTGTTACTCATTCGGCTGTTCGCCCGTCGGCTGGTTTGCGGAAGTACTTGACGGAGTGGTGCCCCGGTCAGGACTCGAACCTGAAACCAATTGATTAAGAGTCAACTGCTCTACCAATTGAGCTACCGAGGCAACATGCTAAATACAAAAGTGTTAGGTGTGAGTTTTTGGCCTTCACTTTAGGGTTGTATCCCATGTTTGTATCCCGTAGGATTGAGGCCATGAAATCGTTCAACGAGGACACAAACGGCAAGGCCAAAACGCCAAAGGAACTTCGCGACCGCAACTTGTCGAATGACGGCAAGTGGAGATCGTTCCCCAAAGTCCCAAACCTGGTGCAATACATCAGCACAGGGACTTTTTACGGCAGGGTGAAGGTGGACGGCAAGCTCTATCGCGAATCGCTCAAAACGACCGTCTATTCTATTGCCAAACTCAAGCTGCCCGACTTCGTAAAATCGAAGCTCCGTAAAAAGCGTCAAACCGGAGCGCCTGTCAGCTTCGGAGAGGCGCGCAAACTCTATGAGCAAGACCTGGAGAGCGACCATACCCTTTCCGACAGCTCGAAACGCTATCGCCGTTATTGCATCAAGAAGTTGCTCGCCGCTTGGTCCGGCTTGGACGACATGAAGCTAAATCGAATCTCAGAGGCCGAATGCAAAGAGTGGGCGGGAAGATTCGCCGGGCAGGTTGACGAACAATATTTCAACAACACACTCGGCACGCTGCGGGGCATCCTGAAACGCGCCGGCATAGTTGGCGTGGACGACCCGACGAAGGACGTGAAACGGCTTGGCGTTAAACCGAAGGAGTTGAAGTTGCCAGAGCCGGACCAGTTCGAGAAGATGCTCGATGAAATCGACACAAGCGGAGCTGGGCAGGCGCATCATTGCGCAGACTTGGTTCGTTTTCTCGCCTTCTCGGGATGCCGGCTTTCCGAGGCCCGCCAAGTCCGGTGGGCAGACGTGAATCTTGAGCGTGGGTTTATCGTTGTCCACAACGCCAAGAACCGAAAGACCAATGGCACGGCCCCGACACGCAACATTCCAATCATTCCTGATATGCGGGCGCTGTTGAAACGCCTCGCGAACCAACGCCATTCCCCGGAAGACCCCGTTTGCAGCGTTGGCGAATGTGAGAAGTCCATGACGCGAGCTTGCCGATTGCTCGGCATCCCAAGAATCACGCACCATGACTTGCGGCATCTATTCGCGACGCGGTGCATTGAATCGGGCGTGGACATCCCGACTGTTTCGCGTTGGCTGGGCCACAGCGACGGGGGCGCGCTCGCGATGCGGGTTTACGGCCACCTGCGCGACCAGCATAGCGCGGACATGGCGCAACGGGTGACGTTCTCGAAACCGACCGCGTAATCATCGTCTCCTACCTACCAAACGCCAAGGCGCGACAATAACGACGATGCGGCAGCATCGCGACGCCGGCATGGCACTTCTGCGTAACAGCGACACCAGTTCCTCGAAGCAAAAGGAGAACGTTTGCCCATCAATTAGGCCCGCGGTCACTCTCACAAGTCGCTCGCTGTTGGGAATGAAGTTGTGATTCCAAGTTG
>QHPA01000036.1 GCA_003218935.1 Verrucomicrobiota bacterium | reverse complement strand
CTGAAAATGCGGCGGCTGTTCCTCGCGCGCCACAACGCTGATCTCGACTTTCTTGAAACCGGCGTCTTCGAGCCAACGGTGCAAATCGCTTTCCGCGAAACCAAGCCAGTGATCGCCGTAAAGCTCCCGCGCTTTCTGGAAGTTGTGCTGGAGCAAATCGAGGATCATGATTTGCCCGCCGCTTCGCAGCATTTTGAAAGTTGAATGGATTGCGTTGGCTGGAACCGCCGCGTGATGCAGAGCCTGACTGAGGATGACGAGGTCAACGCTCTGCGGTTCGATGGGCGGATTCTCCAGATCGCCGAGGCGAAATTCCAGGTTCTTCAGACCGTTTTTCTTCGCCTTGGCCGCGCCAAAGGCGACGATCTTTTCGGAGTTATCGACCGCGATGACCTTTTTGCAGCGGCGCGCGAGCAGTTCGCTCAACAGACCTTCGCCGGAACCAAGGTCGGCCACAGTCAGCGGCGGCAGGATGCGCAGCAGCAAATGACCGAACGCCTGCCAGGATCGGCCCGGGCCGTACACACGGTCGAAACGACCGGCAATCTGGTTGAAATACACCTGCGCCTGTTCGTTCCGGCGCGCGAGGATCCGTTTGAGGTTGAGCTGATCGGCGGCGTGCTCGTGCGTTTCCTTCGCCCCGCGCACGGCCAACCGGATGAATTCGCTCCCGACAGTGTCGGCAGCGTGGTTGAGCTTGTAAAACGTGCGTTTGCCTTCTCGCCGCGATTGCAGCAAGCCGGCGTCCTGCAACAGACCGAGGTGCGTCGAAATGCGCGACTGCCCCATCCGCGTGATCTCCTGCAATTCGTTCACCGAAAGGTCGTCCTTTTCCAACAATGCCATGATCCGCAGACGCGTAGGGTCGGCCAGGGCGCGGAGCGATTTCAAAGTGGCGGACATGCAGATTTCCTGAAATATCTATTGACGTGCTGCTCTGTTTTTATATCATCCAATCTTGATATGTCAATATGTATGTCAGGCTGCTTGAAAAACTGAATGAGCAAGAACTATATCTTTTCTTCGGAGTCCGTCGGCGAGGGCCATCCGGACAAAGTTTGCGATACGATTTCTGACGCTGTCCTGGACGCCTGCCTCGCGCAGGACAAATACAGCCGCGTCGCCTGCGAGACCTACGCCAAATGCAACCTGGTGGTGGTCGGCGGCGAAATCACGACCAAAGCGAGGCTCGATCACAACGCCGTCGCGCGTCAGGCGATTCGTGACATCGGTTACACGCACGACGACGACGTGTTCCACGCGGACCGAGTGCTCATCGTCAATGCCATCACATCGCAAAGTCCGGACATCGCCCAGGGTGTGGATGCGCGGGAAGCCGAAGGGAAGGGGCACGCCGAGCAGGGAGCGGGCGATCAGGGCCTGATGTTCGGCTACGCCTGTAACGAAACGCCTGAGCTGATGCCCGCGCCGATCATGTATGCGCACCAGATTGGTCGTGAGTTGACCCGCATTCGCAAGAGCGGCAAGGTCAAGTGGCTCCGGCCTGACGCCAAGAGCCAGGTATCCGTCCAGTACATCGACGACCAGCCCGTGCGCATCACCCATGTGGTCGTCTCCACGCAGCACGCGTACGATGTGAAGCACAGAACCATCAAAGAATTTTGCATCGAGGAAGTCGTTAAAAAGGTTCTGCCCGGCGAACTGCTCGACAAACGGACCCAATACCTCATCAACCCGACCGGCCGTTTCGTCGTCGGCGGACCTCAAGGCGACACGGGCTTGACCGGACGGAAGATCATTGTCGATACCTACGGCGGCATGGGTCGTCACGGCGGCGGAGCGTTTTCCGGCAAGGACCCCAGCAAGGTGGATCGCAGTGCCGCTTACATGGGCCGCTACGTGGCCAAGAACATCGTTGCCTCCGGCCTGGCCACCAGCGCCGAGATTCAGTTCGCTTACGCCATCGGCCATCCCGAACCGGTTTCCGTTTGCGTCAACACCTTCGGCACCGGCAAGGTTCCCGATGAAGTCATCGAGAACGCGGTTTGCGAAGTCTTCAGCTTCAAACCGGCCGACATTATCAGACAGCTCAATCTGCTCCGTCCGATTTATTCCAAGACCACGAATTATGGCCACTTCGGCAAAGTGGATGATCTCGACAGCATCACCTGGGAACGCACCGACAAAGCCGGCGCGCTGAAACGCGCCGTGAAATGACGTACCGATGTTGAACCGTTGAAACGTTAAATCGTTACACCGGTTCGGCGCAAAACCGATTCAACGACTTAACGATTATGCCTACCGTCAAACTTCCTCCCTCTCGCGCCAAGGCCGCCAAGCCCATTGCAAAAAACGGCGACGCCGCTGCCAAACCCGACTACTGCGTCAAAGACATCTCACTCGCCGACTTCGGTCGCAGGGAAATCGAAGTCGCCGAGCAGGAAATGCCCGGTCTCATGGCGGTGCGCGCCAAACATAGCGGGCAGAAGCCGTTCAGCGGTGTGCGTGTCACCGGTTCGTTGCACATGACCATCGAAACCGCCGTGCTCATCGAGACGCTGGTTGAGCTGGGCGCGTCCGTGCGCTGGGCGAGCTGCAACATTTTTTCCACGCAAGACCAGGCTGCTGCCGCCATCGCCAAGGCGGGCATTCCCGTCTTCGCCTTCAAAGGCGAAACGCTCGAGGAATACTGGGAGTTCACCCTCGCGGCGCTGACGCATCCGGGCAATAAAGGTCCGCAACTGATCGTGGACGACGGCGGCGACGCCACGCTCCTGCTCCACAAGGGCTACGAGATGGAGCAGGGCGACGACTGGGTCAACGAGCCGAGCGACAACCACGAATTATCCGTTGTGAAGAACCTGCTCAAGAAGTGCGCGAAGGAGCGCCCCGGCTGGTTCACGCAGGTCGTGAAGGAATGGAAGGGCGTCAGCGAAGAGACGACCACCGGCGTGCATCGCCTTTATCAGATGCTTGAAGCCGGCAAGCTCCTCGTGCCCGCGATCAACGTCAACGATTCCGTCACCAAATCCAAGTTCGACAACCTTTACGGCTGCCGCGAATCGCTCGCCGACGGCCTTAAGCGCGCGCTCGGCGTGATGATCGCCGGCAAGACCGCCGTCGTTTGCGGTTACGGCGACGTCGGCAAAGGCAGCGCCCACAGCCTGCGCGGATTCGGCGCGCGGGTCATCGTCACCGAGATCGATCCCATCAACGCCCTCCAGGCCGCGATGGAAGGGTTCAAAGTCACGACGATCGAAGACACGCTGGGCGAGGCGGACATCTACGTCACGACCACCGGCAACTGCGACGTCATTACGCTGGAGCACATCCTCAAGATGAAGGACCAGGCCATCGTCTGTAACATCGGCCACTTCGACAACGAGATTCAGGTGGACCGGCTCAACAACGCGAAGGGCGTGACAAAAGTGAACATCAAACCGCAAGTGGACCGTTACGACCTGCCCGGCGGCAGCAGCATTTATCTGCTTGCCGAAGGCCGGCTGGTGAACCTCGGCTGCGCCGAAGGCCATCCGAGCTTCGTGATGAGCAACAGCTTTACCAACCAGGTCCTCGCGCAACTCGACCTTTGGAAAAACAAGGACACCTACAAGGTCGGCGTGTATCGTTTGCCCAAGAAACTGGACGAAGAAGTCGCGCGGCTGCACCTGGAAAAAATCGGCGTGAAGCTGACGAAGCTGACGAAGAAACAAGCCGACTACATCGGCGTGCCGGTGGACGGGCCGTACAAGGCGGAGCACTACCGGTATTGAGCGGATTCAAATCTAGAAACACGAAAGGCGAACGGGAAACCGTTCGCCTTTTGCGTTGGCAGAGTATCGTACGGGCGGCATCATTGTGCGCTAGAAGCAGCTATCGGTACCGCTCGCGAGACCTGACATTTATGGACCTGAGAGATGAAAAAGTAGCAATTGCGATCAACACGTTGGAACGACGCGCTGAACGACAGGATAATGATCTTACACTGTATAATACTTATGTGGATTGCGGGGTCCTGGCGGAACTTTCGGAAACGGAAAGCCAGGTAGTTTATGGAAGACGTGGCGTCGGCAAGACGCATTTGCTTCATTTTCACCGCCACACCTGTTCTTTGAAGGAACATCGTGCCCCATACTTCATTTTTGATTGTCAACGCCTCGGAAGCGGCACTGCAACCATATCGCCTGAGGCAAGCGTTGTTGGGCGGAATTATGCGTTTGAGTTTCTAAATGAACTTGGAACAAGACTGTTCGGCTACGTCGAAACGCTGAGGCTTGGTGAAACGAAACAGATGCACGCACAGGAAGCAATACTCGCGTTTGTTGACCACATTTGCAGCAAGGATGGTTCTTTCGATTGCCGCAATCTTTCGTCAACTTTTCGGGCATTCTGTTCCCACGCAGAAATTGAGCGAATCTACATTGGCCTTGACGAGTTCGTATCTGTGCCCCAGCCAGCACAGCCGATCTTTGCGCATATACTGAAACAGATTTTTGCATCGGACAAACGCGTTGTCTTTAAGCGCGGACGTTTTTAGTGATATAGACCTAGATAGCTATTTCCTCTGGGACGAAAACCGGGACGCGGTAATGACGTTCTTTTCCCAAGTTCTGTACAATCACCTCGGCGAGCTATTGGCATGGAATTTGATGTGCCCTCCGGCTACGAAACGGTCGCATGTGATTTCGTTCTTCTTTACTCAAGAGAAATGTCTCCAAGAGCTGGTCCGCGCGTCGGAAGGAAACTGTCGTGATCTCCTGAACATTTTGCGATTAGCATATTCTGAATTCCGTCGCGGGACTGGAGAGAAAATCGGTATTGACCATGTGACCACGGCTGCCAAGGCTTGGTACAGAAATGCGAAATTGAGCAATCTTTCTCCCAATACACGTGACGAAGAATTCTTAAACGCACTGATTCAAGATGTGATTAAGAACAAGAAATCCAGGTCTTTCATGGTCGGTTATCAAGATGCCAGGCATCCACTACTTGTTCGACTGTTGAACCTCCGTCTCCTTCATAGAATGAGAACCACGTGGACTCACCCAGATCGCCCCGGTGAGCCGTACCACGTCTTTACAATTGACTATGGTTGCTATGCCGAACTGAAGGGTACTCGTGCCGAGCCCAATCAAGACGTTTTCCTGTTTCCAGAAGTCATCGCCGTAAAGTAGGATTCCCAAGATATTGTTCCGTTGCCCGACAGACGAAGCATCAGGCGGATTATTGTTTCCCGCGACCAGATCGAAAAGTTTTATGCTCGATAGTAAAGGCGGATCATACCAGCGGGTAACGTGTTAATTCAAAAATCGCGACGACTCCGCTAGGACTCTTGGATCAGACTTTTCACGATCACTTGTCCGGCCTCGCGAATCGTTACGCCGATTTCAGGCCGCATTATCCAGTGGTGTTGTTTGATTACCTCACCACGCTTGTGCCACAAAATCCGTCATGCGGGATTACGCTCGGTGTTGTTACATTGACCGCAAATCCAAATTCAGCTTGATGAATTCGTCGCGCGTTGTAGCGTTGCGTCATGCGCGACTTTGATTCTGCTATCGGGAAAATCGTCCAAGGCGATGCTGTGTCGTTCATGCGCGGACTTCCCGGCGAATCGTTTGACCTCATTGTCTGCGACGGGCCTTACGCGGTCACGGCGCACGAGTGGGACAACGTGCCGGACATCCAACATTTCAATCTCGAATTGCTGAAATCTTTTTCACGGTTGCTCAAACCCGGCGGTGCGGCTTATTTGTTCGGCAAGCCGGAGTGTGTGGATTTCATTGATTACCGGCCTTTCCTCACATTGCAGTCAAAGCTCGTGTGGTATCAGCCGAGCCGGCTGGCGCAGGGGCGAGTTTCCTACACGAACAATTACGACGTGATTTGCTACTTCATCAAGGGCAAGGCGAAGACGTTCAATCTCGACGCGATTCGCGTGCCGCAACTGGTGGAATTGGAGCATCGCCTGCGCTGCGAACGCGTGCCGTCCGTGCGCAACGGCAAGTTTGGCAAGACGGCGTTCCATCCCGACGGCAAGAATCCCGGCGACGTGTGGGGTGACATCAAGCAACTCACCTACAAATCGAAGGAACTGATCAGCCGCGAATTGCTAAACACGATTCAGAAGCCAGAGAAATTGATGGAGCGGCTCGTCAACGCTAGTTCCAATCCAGGTGACCTGGTTTTCGATCCGTTCTGCGGGGCGGGCACAGTCCCTGTGGTTTGTGAACGCCTTGGCCGCCGTGTCGTGGCGTGCGAAATCAATCCCGACTATTGCCGGATTGCGGAATCGCGGATGAAGAAAGCGGCCGACTGCGACGGATCGTCGGGGAACCTCTTTGAATTTTCAACTGTTAGCGGGAATGGGAAAGCGATCACTTCTCAAGCCTGTTTAGTGTGAATGGCCTTGCCGTGTTGCTGGGCCCACTTGATGGTGAAGCCAACGTGGGAAATGTTGTTGCGGCTCG
>QHPA01000035.1 GCA_003218935.1 Verrucomicrobiota bacterium | reverse complement strand
CGCCCACGATACGATTACGATCAGCCTGTGGATTTTCGGCGATGCATCGGAGCCACAGCCGACCAGCGTTTTCTACGGCAGCAGCGCTTCCGACGGTTCCGGGATCCGTTCCCTCAACGTCCATCTGCCCTGGAGTGACAGCGTGATTTACTGGGACACGGCCGGCTGCTGCGATCCGTCTCTGCACCGCGTGATGATCGGCGAACCGGACAGCACGAAGTGGAAAGGACGCTGGAATCATTATGCATTTGTGAAGGACGGCGGCGCGAAAGAGATCTGGCAGAACGGCTCGCGCATCCTGCAGGGGATAAACACCGCCGCGCTCACGCCTGTTCGCAGCTTCTTTATCGGTGCTTTTGGCTTCGGAAACAGTCTCGTCTATCACGGTCTGATCGATGATTTCGCCGTGTGGGACCATGCGCTAACGCCCGCGCAAATCCAGGCGCTCGCCTCCGGCGCGACACCGCTCGAGATTGACAAACTCGATCCGCTCATCAGCACCGATCTGGGCGCGATGATGCGCTATCGCAACGCCTCGGCTTACGTGCGCGCGCCGTTCGTCCTGGCCGGCCCGGCTGACCGACCTGCTTCTGCTGCGCATGAATTACAACGACGGCTTCGTCTGCTGGCTCAACGGCGTGGAAGTTTGCCGCCGCAACGCGCCCGCCTCGCCTGGCTTCAACTCCGCCGCTCCTGCCGAGCGGACGAAGGACAGCGTCCGCCAAACAGAGGAGATTGACCTCTCCGGCTTTATCGGCTTGCTGTCTGCCGGAACGAATGTGCTGGCCGTCCAGGGCCTGAATTTCAGCGCAAGCGATGCGGATTTCCTGGTGCTCGCGGAATTGACGACGGGCCGCTCGTCATCGGACCGGTTCTTCACGACGCCGACGCCCGGCGCCGCCAACGCAGCGGGCGTGCTCGGCTTCGTTGGGGACACGCATTTCGAGCCGGATCGCGGTTTCTACCTCGCGCCGTTGGACGTGCGCATCTGGACAGACACGCCCGGCGCCACATTGGTTTACACTACGGACGGCAGCGAGCCTTCGCTCACGAACGGCGTCATGGCCGCCGGCACAAACGTCGCCGTGCATATCACGGCCACGACGCCGCTGCGCGCCGCAGCGTTCAAGGACGGATACGAGCCAAGCAACGTGGACACGCACAGCTACATTTTTCCGGCAGCCGTGGCGAATCAGAAGCGGCCCGCCACCGTCGGCCCCACCTGGCCGGGCAATTATCCGGCGGACTTCGGCATGGACGCCCGGGTGATTACCAACGCACTGCCCGGCTATGGGTTGACTAACGCACTTCTTGACGTTCCTGCCATCAGCATCGTGATGCCGCCGGAGGACCTGTGGGGTCCCGCGACGGGCATCTACGCCAACCCGCTCCTGGACAGCGAACGGGCCGCCAGTCTCGAATTGCTCTTTCCGGATGGGCGGCCCGGTGCCCAAGAGAATGCCGGTGTCGCCATTCGTGGGCTGAGTTCGCGGTACAAGAGTTTGACACCTAAACACAGCTTCACCGTGGTGTTCCGCGGCCAATACGGCGCGACGAAACTGGATTTCCCCTTGTTCCCTGACACTCGTGTGCACGAGTTCAACGCCCTGGCTTTGCGCGGTAACGTTCTCGACAGTTGGGTGAATTCTCAAGTGGACTTCAACCATCTCGTTGACGGCGAACTGCGCTGGTATCGCGCGCGAGCCAGTTATGTGCGCGACCAATGGATGCGCGACTCGCAACTCGCCCAGGGACAGCCCTCAAGCCATGGCCGGTTGGTTCACCTGTATCTCAACGGCTTTTATTGGGGGCTCTACAACCTGGACGAACGGATCGACGAACATTTCGCCGCTCTCCACCTCGGCGGCGATGCGGCGGAATACGACGTATTGGCGGATTCCGAACTGAAGGCGGGCGACTTCGGCGCGTGGAACCAGCTCATGACGCTGGCGCGCGCCGATCTGTCGGTTAACACAAATTATCAGCGCTTGATGGGGAACAATGCGGACGGGACACGCAATCCTGGTTACCCGGTCCTGCTCGACCTCGCGAACCTCGTGGACTACATGGTGCTCCACATCTACGCGGGCGCGGACGATTGGCCGTGGCACAACTGGGTGGCATTACGCCGCCGCACCGGCGACAGCACCGGGTTCAAGTTCCTCGCGTGGGATCAGGAAATCTCCATCAACTCCCTGGTCAAGCAGCATACGGACTCCGGCCAACTCTACGCCGAGGTGAACGCGGCAAACACGGCGGCCTACATCTATTCCCGCTGCCGCGCCAACGCCGAGTTCCGCCAGTTCTTCGCCGACCGGGTGCAGCGGCACCTGTTCAACAACGGCACGCTCAGCGTCAGCAACAATATCGCGCGTTACGACACTCGAGTGTCGGAGATTGACCATGCCATCGTCGCGGAATCCGCGCGTTGGGGAGATTTCTACCGGCCCGCTCAGCCCTATCTCCGCGAAGCCGAGTGGCTCGGCACCAACCAATGGATGCGCCAGGTGTTCTTCCCTTCCAACCACTTCATCGCCCTGAAGCGTTTTCGTGACGCGGGTCTCTTTCCGTCTTTGGGCGCGCCCGTCTTCAGCCAGTTCGGCGGCGGCGTCCCTGCCGGGTTCGCCTTGACCATCGCCAACCCGAACGTTGCCGGCACGCTTTACTTCACCACCACTGACACCGATCCACGCTCGCCGGGCGGCGGCATCGCGCCGACCGCACTGGTTTACTCGGCGCCGGTGGTCATGAACTCGCCCACGCTCGTCCGTGCCCGCGTTCTGAGCGGTAGTCAATGGAGTGCCCTGGTCGAAGCCGTGTTTTATCCTCCGCAGGACCTTTCCGCGTTGTCGCTCACCGAAGTCATGTACCACCCGGCGCCAGTCGGCGCGACGGATGGCGATGAGTTTGAGTTTATCGAACTCAAAAACCGTGGCGCGGACGAACTGAACCTCTCCGGCCTCGCGTTCACCAGCGGAATCACGTTCACTTTCACCAACGGCACGATGGTCGCCCCGGGCGGGTTCTTCGTGTTGGTGCGCAATCCGGAGCAGTTCACCAAGCGATATCCGGGCGTGACCTTCCACGGCGTTTACAGCGGGCAGCTCGACAACGGCGGCGAGACCCTCACGCTCTCCCATCCGCTCGGCACCACCGTTTTTTCGGTCACTTACGGCGATGAGGCGCCCTGGCCGGTGGCACCCGACGGTTTTGGTTTTTCGCTGGTGCCGAAGGGCTCGACCACGTCTCAGGCCCCGGACGATAGCGCGAAGTGGCGCGCCAGTGCCGGCGTCGGCGGTTCACCCGGCGCGGACGATCCCGAACCCAACATTCCGCCGATCCTCGTGAACGAGGTTCTGACCCACACCGACCTGCCGCAAGTCGATGCCATCGAATTGTTCAATCCGACCTCGGTCGAGGTGAATATCGGCGGTTGGTTTCTGACTGATGATTCGAGCGCTCCGAAAAAGTATCGTATCCCGCCCAACTCGATGATTCCGGCGCGCGGTTATTGGGTGGTGAACGAAAATCAGTGGTCAACGAACCTCTTCCGCCTCTCTTCCCGCGGAGAACACGTTTACCTCTTGTCCGGCGACTCCAACCTGAACCTGACCGGCTACAGTCACGGGTTTGGTTTCGACGCGGCGCCCGACGGCGTTTCCTTCGGCCGCTACGTCAACAGCGTCGGCGAGGAGCAGTTTCCTCTGCAGATCGCCTTGAGTTTGAGCAATGCCAACTTCGGCCCGCGGCTCGGCCCGGCGGTGATCAGCGAAATCATGTACCACCCGGCGCCCGGCGGCGATGAGTTCGTCGAGTTGCAAAACAGTACTTCCACCAACTTGTCGTTGTTCGACGTGGCGTATCCGATGAATACCTGGAAACTGGAGGGCCTGGGATACAGCTTTCCGACGAACGTTGTGCTCGGACCGTCCGGGTACTTGCTGGTGGTTGCCACGAATCCAGCAAGCTTCCGGGCCAAATACAGCGTCCCCGTGACTGTGCCGGTCCTTGGGCCGTATCCCGGCCACTTACAGGCGGGCGGTGAGCGGCTAAAACTACAACGACCCGATACACCCGAGGTCACGCCGACAAACGCCGTGGTGCCTTACATCACTGTGGATGCGGTTCGTTACCACGACAAAGTCCCCTGGCCGCCGGCGGCGGCTGGCGGCGGGCTGTCACTGCAACGCATCAACCCCGCCGCCTACGGCGACGATCCCATTAATTGGCAAGCTGCGGATCCGACACCTGGGCAGTCGCTCCTGGACAGCGATGGTGATACCCTGCCGGATTGGTGGGAAATCGCCAATGGCACCAACCGACTTGTTCCCGATGCGGACGCCGATCCCGACGGTGACGGGCTTACGAATTTGCAGGAGTTCCTGGCCGGCACCAACCCGACCGACGCCGCGAGCGTGTTCCGGATCGTGTCGGGGTTCAAGGACGAGACCGGCAACATCGTTTTGCGCTTTAGCGCGGTTGCCAACCGGAGCTACACGGTCTTTGGGGCGACCAATCTTGCTCCGCCCGTTTTCTGGAAAGCGTTGACCAACGCGGCACAAAGCAATGATGGTGCGTCGAGCGTCACGCTGCCCACAACCAACGGC
>QHPA01000034.1 GCA_003218935.1 Verrucomicrobiota bacterium | reverse complement strand
GTTGTTCCCCGCCTCGATCTACAATCTGTATGAATTGCCCGCGTTGATGCTGCCACGCGACATCATCGTGATTTGCGGCGGGTCGCTCCTGATTTGTTTGCTCGCGGGCGTGCTGCCGGCGTGGAACGCGGGACGACTCAAGCCCGTGGAGGCGCTGCGGTATGAGTGAAACGGCGAAGGAGACGGAGTGCCGGAGAGCGGACCCCGGAAAACAGGATGCGCCGCTGACCGTCCAGGCGAACCAGGCACTGGTGAACGCGCGGGACGTCGCGAAAACGTACTCCATCGGCAAGCGGTCGCTCGAAGTGTTGCGGCACCTGAACCTGACGGTCGCCCGCGGCGATTTCCTGTTGGTGCGCGGAGCGTCGGGCGCGGGCAAGAGCACCTTGATGCATTTGCTCGGCGGACTGGACGCGCCGACGGCGGGCGAAGTGTGGTTCGACGGGAGAAATCTGGCGGCGATGCCTGGTTTGGAACTTTCGCGATTTCGCAATCGCAAAATCGGTTTTGTTTTCCAGGCTTACCATTTGTTGCCGGAACTGTCCGCCCTGGAGAATGTTTGTCTGCCGGCGCGGATGGCGCGGATGAACGCGTCGCAAGCCGCGGCGCGCGGACGCGAATTACTGAAGCGAGTCGGACTGGGCGAACGCCTGGAGCATCGGCCGTACGAGCTCTCTGGCGGCGAACAGCAACGCGTCGCTATTGCGCGGGCGCTGGTCAACGAACCGGAGCTGATTCTGGCGGATGAGCCGACCGGCAATCTCGATTCTCATACCGGCGAGGAGACCATTGAATTGCTCTGCGCGTTGCGTGCCGAGCGCCGGACGACACTCATTATCGCGACCCATGACTCGAAGTTGGCGGCTCGCGCTCCCCGAGTGATCGAACTGGTGGACGGTCAGGTGAAAGGGGAACCGGTCTGACGAAGGCAAAGAGCGTTGGAGTGCTGAGGCATTGAACGACATGAGGCGCAAGACCACACCGCTCCGTCCGCCTATTCTTCAGTTGCGCCCTGCTGGCCGCTTACCGTAGGCTGCCGCGGTTCTACGGGCATGAAAATCTACGTTGACGGCAAGTATTGCGACGAGAAGAACGCCAAAATTTCCGTGTTCGATCACGGGTTGCTTTATGGCGACGGCATTTTTGAGGGGATTCGCGCTTACAACGGGCGCGTCTTCCAACTCAAGGAGCACATCGACCGTTTGTTCTATTCCGCGAAAGCAATCCTGCTAGACATTCCGATGTCGCACGGGGAAGTGATGAAGGCGGTCGTCGAAACCTGTCGCCAAAACGGCATCCGCGATGGCTACATTCGTCTATTGGTGACGCGCGGCATCGGGACGCTCGGGTTGAATCCGAACCGGTGCAAGGATCCGTCCATCATTATCATCGCCGACACAATCCAGCTTTATGCCCCGGAACTATACGAGAAAGGAATGGAAATCGTCACCGTGCCGACTACGCGCAATTTACACAGCGCGCTGAACCCGGCCATCAAGTCGTTGAATTACCTGAACAACATCCTCGCGAAAATAGAGGCGAACACCGCCGGTTGCGAAGAGGCCGTCATGTTGAACGCCGAAGGATTCGTCTCCGAATGCACCGGCGACAACATTTTCATTGTCAAGGCCGGGCGGGTGCTCACGCCGCCGTTGTCGGCGGGCGCGTTGCATGGTATAACCCGCGGCGTCGTGATGGACCTGGCGCGGGAGGAAGGCGTGACCGTCGCGGAGCCGAATCTGACCCGCTATGATCTGTTCAACGCGGACGAGTGTTTCCTGACCGGCACGGGCGCGGAACTGATTCCGATCGTCAAGATAGACGGACGGGTGATCGGCACCGGCAGGCCGGGGCCGCTGACCGGCAAGCTGGTGGAGAAATACCACGCGTTGACGAAAATTTCGGGTGAACCGATCTACGATGAAATGGGTTGAGTGTGCGCTGAAATATGCTTTGCGACTTCTGTGGACAGAACGCGGCGACGGTGCATATTACCCGGCAAATGGCGGGTAAAGAGAACCCTGTCCACTTTTACGAAGCCTGCTCGAAGGCAGAAGGCAAGGGCGACCGGAGCGGATTTTCCTTAATCAAGCTGCTTGAGAGCAGGTGCAAGTTGGGCCAGTCTGGAGGATGAGAGATATATGCTGTGCGACATTTGCAAACAGAACGTGGCTACGGTCCACCTGACTCAGATGGTAGAAGGCAAAACCAAGAAGGTGGACCTGTGCGAGGCGTGCTCGAAGGAAAAGGGGGTTGACGATCCGACCGGCTTTTCGCTGGCCGACCTGTTGCTCGGACTGGGCGCGGCGCAGGAAATGGCGCAGGCCGCCGCCGGGTCCGATCTTAAATGTCCCGCTTGCGGTTTCACCCAGGCCGACTTCAAAAAGACCGGGCGGCTGGGCTGTGCCGATTGTTACACGACATTTGCCGAGGGCCTGGAAGGGCTGCTCAAGTCAATGCACAAAGGGATCAAACATGTCGGCAAAGTTCCGCAACCTTTGCAGCAGCACAAGGACTACATCGAAAAACTCAACCGACTGCAAAAGCAGTTGGAGAAGGCTGTCGGCGACGAGGATTTCGAGCAGGCCGCGCTTTTGCGTGACGAGATCAAGCAAACGCGCGAAAAGTTCGACAACCTGACTACCGGCTGAAGCCATGAAGAACATCAAGGAATTCCTCGCGGCCCCGGCGCAGTCGTGCAAACGGGAAGGCCCGCACGACCGGATTGTGATGTCCAGCCGCGTCCGGCTGGCCCGGAACCTTAAAGACTTTCCGTTCCCCGGTTGGGCGAAAAAGCCTGATCGCGTCAAAGCGCTGGAGGCGATCCGGCCCGCAGTGGAAAGTTTGCCGCAGATGAGCGGCGCGTTTTCCGAATCGATGGACAATCTGAGCGCGATGGACAAGCAAATCCTGGTCGAGCGCCATTTAATCAGCCGCGAGCACGCGGCCAAAGGCGTTGGCAGCGGGCTGGTGCTGAACAAGGAAGAATCGCTTTGTGTGATGATCAACGAGGAAGATCATCTGCGCATGCAAGCCTTGCGCCCCGGCCTGCAACTGCGCTCGGCGTGGCTGGCGATAGACCAGGTGGACACGATTCTGGAGAAGCGGCTCGACTACGCTTTTTCCAATAACCTCGGTTACCTGACCGCTTGTCCTACCAATATCGGCACCGGCATCCGCGTCAGCGCGATGCTGCACCTGCCCGCGCTGGTGTTGTCCGAGCAGATCAATCAGATCATTCAAGCCGTCAACAAACTCGGCCTGGCGGTGCGCGGGCTTTACGGCGAAGGCACCGAGGCGCTCGGCAACGTCTTTCAGGTCTCAAACCAGATGACCCTGGGCGAAGCCGAGACGGACATCGTAGAGCGGCTCAACAAAGTGCTGACGCAGCTCATCGAGCACGAAGAAAACGCGCGAGGATCGTTGCTGGAAAAGAAACCAAAAATGGTCTTCAATCACATTGGCCGCGCCTACGGCATTTTGGCCAATGCGCACAGCATCTCCTCCAAGGAAACGATGAACCTGCTCTCGCTGATGCGCCTGGGGATCGATTTGGGAATGTTGCCCGGCGTTGAGCGGTCGCTGGTGGACGAATTGTTCATCCTGACTCAGCCGGCGCATTTGCAGCAGCAGCTCTCGGAAAAGCTTTCCGCTGAGGAGCGGGACTTGCTCCGCGCGGACATGCTGCGCGAGCGTTTGCGCAACGTGAGTCGTCCCGTCACGCCGCCGCGGTCGGAAGGATCCAAGTCCGACAAGTCGTCTGCTTCCTAGACATTCCCGGACTGAAAATGCACACTGCACCTCTGCCAGGCCCTGAGAACGCTGGACAAATGGCGCCGTTCAAAGCATGTTGAGCCAAGAGAACTATGAGCGATGAAGCCATGAATAATTTCACGCCGCGAGCGCAGCAGGTACTGGCGCTGGCGCGCAAAGAAGCTGACCGCTTCAATCACAATTTCGTCGGCACCGAGCACCTGTTGCTCGGCTTGATCAAACTTGGCCAGGGCGTCGCCGTCAACGTGCTCCAAAAAATGGGGCTCGACCTGGAGACCGTCCGGATGGAAGTCGAGAAGCAGGTCGGCACCGGCCCCGACCAGAAGATGATCGGCAACATCCCCTACACACCGCGGGTTAAAAAGGTTCTGGCCCTGGCAGCGAAGGAAGCCAAGGCGCTGAATCACACTTACGTCGGCACCGAGCATATTCTGCTGGGCCTGTTGCGCGAAGGCGACGGCGTCGCCGCGCGCGTGCTCAAGAACCTGGATGTCGATATCGAGCAGACGCGACAGGAGATTTTGAAGGAACTCGATCCCAATTTCCAGGCGTCCGAGGATGCGCCGGCGGGCGAGGGCGCGGAGAAGGCGCCAGCCGAGAAAAAGGGCGAAGTCAAGACGCCCGCGCTGAAAGCGTTTGGCCGCGATCTGACCGAGATCGCCCGCAAAGGCGAGATGGACCCGGTCATCGGGCGCAAGAACGAGATCGAGCGCGTGATTCAAATCCTCTGTCGCCGCACCAAGAACAACCCGGTTCTGCTGGGTGAAGCGGGTGTGGGCAAGACGGCGATTGTGGAAGGTTTGGCCCAGGAGATAGCCAAAGGCAATGTGCCCGAACTGTTGCGAGACAAGCGCGTCATCACGCTCGACCTGGCGTTGATGGTCGCTGGCACCAAGTATCGCGGCCAGTTCGAGGAACGCATCAAGGCCGTGATGGATGAAATCCGCCGTGCCAAGAACATCATTTTGTTCATCGACGAGTTGCACACGATCGTGGGCGCCGGCTCAGCCGAAGGCACCATGGACGCTTCCAACATCATCAAGCCGGCGTTGAGCCGAGGCGAGATGCAGTGCATTGGCGCCACGACGCTGACCGAGTATCGCAAATACATTGAGAAGGATGCGGCGCTGGAACGCCGGTTCCAGGCGGTCAAGGTTGAGGCGCCTTCGATTGATGAGGCCGTCCTGATCTTGAAAGGACTTCGCCCGAAATACGAGGAACATCACAAGATTGATTTGACGGACAAGGCGCTGGAAGCCGCGGTCAGGTTGTCCGACCGCTACATCACCGGTCGCTTCCTGCCGGACAAAGCCATTGACGTGATGGATGAGGCCGGTTCGCGCGCGCGCATCGGCGCGATGACCCGGCCGCCGGACGTGAAGCAACTGGAGGTGGAAATCGAGGAGATCAAGACGCGCAAAGAACGCGCGATTAAAGAACAGGACTTTGAAGGCGCTGCGGCGATGCGCGACAAGGAAAAGCAGGCCAAGGAAAAACTGGAATCGTTCTTGAGCGCGTGGAAGACAACCCGCGAAGAAAAGCGGGTGAAAGTGGACGAGGACGACATCATGCACGTCGTCGCCAAATGGACGGGTATCCCGCTCAAACGCATGGAGCAAG
>QHPA01000033.1 GCA_003218935.1 Verrucomicrobiota bacterium | reverse complement strand
GAAGTAGAGTGCGGGAGACGACAACTCGTCGATGTCCAGCGCGTCGCGCAGCACAGTGAAGTAGCTCTCTTTCTTCGGCAGCCCTCGCGCAAGCTTCTGCCAGGAACCGCCGCCGTTCTCGCTGCGCCAGACGGCAGGCGTCCCTCCGGAACAGGTGCGCGTCTCTGGCACGAGCGGCACCACATAAACGGTGTCGGCGTCGTGTGGATGGACGACAATGGGGAAGCCGAAGTCGGACGGCAGCCCTTTGGCAATCGAGCGCCACGTGTGGCCGTGGTCATCGCTGCGGAGCACGCCGATGTCCGGCCGCCGCCCACCAGGCCCGTCCCATTCACCCCAACCCCCGTGGTTCTGCATGTAGAGCCTTCCGGGCGCGTCCTGGTGACCCGCGATCTTGTGCACGCACTGGCCAAACTCGGGATAAGGATCCGGCGTGAAGCCGGCGCCGACACCTTTATTGGCCGCCGCGAATGTCCGGCCGCGATCCTCGCTCAGGTAATGGCCGCCGGTTGAGATGCCGAGGTGCACACGGTTCCCGTCGCGCAGGATCGTGTGCATGCACAGTCCGCCGTTGCCAGGTTGCCACTTGCGAGCGTGCTCGTGGTTGCTGATGCCCGGAACCAGTTCCCACGAATCGCCGCCGTCGCTGCTCTTGAACAGCGCCGCCGGCTCCACGCCGCACAACAGGTCTTTCCGGTCGTCTCCCGGTTCGAGCGACCAGATATTGGCCAGAGCGCGGCCGTCGTCTGTGGGAAAGGCGGGAGCCGACTTCGTCTCCTTGAACGTTTTCCCGAGATCGGTCGAGCGCAGGACCTTCATGCCGAAGAAGGCATTGCAACTCGATCCGTAAACTCGCGGTGTGCCGCGCGTGTCGATCAGCGCGGAGTAAACCGCCACGCCCGGACCAAACGGGCCGCGCAGCGCGAAGCGGCGCCGGGTCTTCGGCGACTCGGCCACGAACAAGCCCTTCTTGGTGCCAATGGTGAGAAGAACGCGATTTGCCATAGTTAACCTCCGGAGACCGCGGGCAGGATCGTGACCTCGTCGCCGGGGTCGAGCGGCGTATCCAGCCCGTTGCGGTCGCGCATGTGATGGGTGTTGACGAACAGATTGATGTGCCGGCGCACGGTTCCAGTCTCGTCGCAGATGCTGCGGTGCAGCGCCGGATAGCGGCGCTCAAGTTCATCGAGCACGGCGCGCACGCTCGTCGCCGAAAGCGCAAGCACCGCGGCGCCAGCGCAACAGTCGCGCAGCGGACCGGGAATGTGGATTGTGATTTTTGTGGCGCTGGTCAAAGAGTGCGTGAGTGAGACGAGAAACGCCTTTGCGTCCAGTTCATGGGCGGTGACTTTATGCTCCTGTGAATGGGCGTCAAATGATTTTGTCCGATAGGCTCTGTTAACCATCAGTTGCGAGGCGAGGGTCGATGCGCTGTTGGGAAACGACAGTGACAATCCCCTCGCGGGAACGTAACCTGTCGCCGTCAACATGAGACAACGCAATCCAGCAACCAGTTCTTCGCAAGCTCGGCGCTGGGCGGTTCGACTGACGGCCTGCGTCGAACAGGTTCTGGCGGCTCATCCGGACGCCGATCCGGACAATGTTCGCCACACCTTGATCTTGCTGGAACAACCCCCGCTCGAACGCCTGCAAAGGAGCCTCATCCGTGGCCGCACCGCTGCCCTTCGTGCCACATTTGGATAGTGCCGTGGTGCTAGATTGCGTTTTGCGAAGCCCGGTGGTCCACGGTATTTCAGAGGTCGTGGACGGCCTTTCAAGACCAAAGATTTATGGCGAATTGAGTTCGCGTTTGTTTGGCGTGAAGTCGCTGACCATACATCAGTATCTGGTGGAAACTTTTGGCCAGAGCGGTTGATGCGCCATCCGGGAATCCCAACGGGATTCCGTCCCAAAAGCCCAGGGTTGCGCGTGCCGCGCCGTAGCGCAGCGAAGGCGGGAGACACGAGCTACCCTGGGTCATCGTCCGACACACCTCCCCAACCGCAACGCGGTTGAGGCCAATTCGTTTCATCCATCCCGCTCCGGGTTTCCGCCACAACCCCGTTGGGGTTGTCATTTTCTTTCGATGCTTTCCCAAGGTAGCTCGTTCCTCGCAACCTTGGGCTGTAGACCGCAATCCCTTAGGGATTGTTCGCGTACGACGGCGATTCGATTTCGTCACGCCCTCGGATCGCCTTCGCGCTGGAGACCGGTGCCGCTTCGGGGCACAATTCCGCCATGCAAACGTCACGCACTATCGTCTCTCTCGCCTTTGCGGTGACCCCGCTGGCCGCCTTCGCCGCGGAGCCGGCGAAATCTCCGGTCACCGTCACCAAGCATCCGTTGGAGTTCATCGATACGAGCTTCGAGAACGCCTCCCCGGTCTGGTACGAATTCGCGCCGGACGGCACGGTCCTCGTCCATCTGCTCTACGACCACGAGCGTTCCTCCCCGAATCGCGCCGCCGGGCATATTCATTTTCAGCTTCACGCGAAGCCGGGTTCCAGGTTGACGCTCGAATTCAGGAATCTCGACAACGTGTGGAACGATGTCAGCGGTTCGATCGCCCGCGAGTTGAAGGCCGTGGTCGTCTCGGAGGACGGTCGCGCCTGGAAGTCGGTTCCGTTGGAGAGCCTGCCGGAGAACCGCGTGCGGCTGCACGTCGAAATGCCTGGCCCGCGGCTCTACGTCGCCCGTGTCGAGCCTTACCGCCTGTCCGATCTCGACAAGTTCCTGGCCGGCATTCGCACGAACCGGCTCGTGCAGGTCACCGCCATCGGCAAGACCGTTCAGGGGCGCGAACTGGAGATTGTCCGCGTGGGCAATCCTCAAGCGCCGTTCCGGGTGTTCCTCCGCGCCCGGGCGCACGCCTGGGAGCCCGGCGGCAACTGGGTCGTGGAAGGACTCGTCCACCGACTTCTTAAGGACGACGAGGAGGCGAGGAAATATCTGGAGCGTTACTGCGTTTATATCTTGCCGATGGCGAACAAGGACGCCGTGGCCCTTGGCCGCACGAGATTCAACTTTCAAGGCAAGGACCTGAACAGAAACTGGGACAAGCCGGCAGACCCGCAGATTGTTCCGGAGAATTTCGCGCTGGAAAAATGGCTGGACGGCATGGTGAAAGCGGGTCGGGCGCCGCATCTTGCGATGGAGTTGCACAACGACGGTCGCGGCCTGTTGCACATCAGCCGTCCGCCCGTGCCGGAACTCTCGCGTCATCTCGAGCGGATGGCGACCCTGGAGGAATTGCTTCGCCAGCACACGTGGTTCACGGAGGGCAGCACAAAGGAGTCGTTCCGCAATTCTGGCACGCTCGGCGAGGGCTGGCTGGAACGCTACGGTATCGACGCCGTCGTCCACGAGTTCAACTGCAACTGGATTGCCGGCTTGAAGGATTATCCATCCGCCAAACACTGGCAGACCTACGGGGAGAAGCTGGCCACCGTGTTCCACGAATATTTCGGTTCAGTGAAACTATGAACGCGCGCTATTCCTGATCGCCACAAGCACGACTCGCGTCCTTTGTCGCTTCAACGACGAGGTTTCGCTCCGACGGATTTTCCGCGACGACGGCCCGGACGTCGTATAAGCTCCCAATCCATTCATGAAAACACTCTCCCTTCTTTTGACCTTCGTCCTCACCGTTGCAACCCACGCACAACTACCCGTCGCTTCGCCGGGCCGTGCCGGATTTGATCCGGCTCGGTTGGAAATCTTGCACGGAATCACGAAGCGTTTCGTTGATGAGGGCCAGCACGCGGGCGCGATCACCTTGCTCGCGCGCAACGGCCGGCTCGTGGATTTCCAGACTTACGGTTATCGCGACCTCGAAAAGAAATTGCCGATGGAACGCGACACCATTTGCCGTGTCTATTCGATGTCGAAGATCATCACGAGTGTGGGCGCGCTGGTGCTGTTCGAGGAGGGCCGGTTCAATCTGGACGATCCGGTGTCGAAGTACTTACCCGAGTTGAAAGACATGAAGGTGATGACCGGCGGGACGGCGGACGCGCCGCAACTGGAGCCGTTGAAACGTCCGATCACGATCAAGCATCTGCTCACGCACACGAGCGGCCTGATCTATGACTTCTCCGGCGGCAAGGAACTCGCAACGCTGTATGAGCGCGCGAACCTTTGGACGGGTCCCGGTTTGAATGACTTCATTAGGAAGCTCAGTAAGCTGCCGCTGCAGCATCAACCGGGCGACGCCTTCACCTACGGCGTCAACACCGACGTGCTCGGCGCATTGATCGAAAAAATCTCAGGCAAAATGCTGGGCGCATTTCTCGAAGAACGCATTTTCCGTCCGCTGGGCATGAAGGACACCGGCTTCGACGTGCCGCCGGAGAAGATGAATCGCCTCGCCAAAACCTACAAACATGGCACGGATGGGAAGTTTGTCGAAGCTGAGCCCATCATTGAAACGTGGCCTGAGCGGTGGCGAGGTATTGAAAGCGGCGGCGGTGGGTTGTTCTCGACGGCGGGCGATTACGGGCGCTTTGCCCAAATGTTGCTGAACGGCGGCGCGCTCG
>QHPA01000032.1 GCA_003218935.1 Verrucomicrobiota bacterium | reverse complement strand
AAGCGCAGCACCGTCTCGCTTAAGGTCCGGATGCTCGCCTCCACATGTTCTGCGAGATGAAAACTCTCGCTCTGGACCGCGCCGAAGTTTTTCCGCAACTGCTTGAGTTGTCGCCAGGCGGAATGTCCTGCCCATCCAACCAGAGCCGCCAGCAGAACAATCGCCGGGGCGAAGCCGTATAATCGCAGTTTAACATTCATTGGGTGACTAGCGGGTGACCTCGGGTGGCTTCCCACTCGCCACTCTCGGTCGCCGGCAGAGAAAGGTAGAACTCATAACCAGTTGCCGCTAACCATGCGGAGCATCAAGCACCCGCTGGCACAAGGCCAGCTAAATGAAAATCTGAACCGATCAATCACGCGCGCATTTTGCAACAAACGAAGTGCGCAACCGATGAAAACGCAAACGATTTTGAATCCAGTCATTTTTGAGTGGAAATCCTGTGATAAAGAGAATTCTTCTGGTGGACGATGAGCGCTCCATCCGTGAGTCCCTGAGCAAAATCCTGGGAGCGGAGAATTATGAAGTTGTGCTGGCCGAAAACGGCCACGAAGCCATCGAGAAACACGGCGCCCAGCGCATCGACCTGTTGATTTTGGACCTCAACATGCCGGTCAAGAACGGCTGGGACACCTTGGACTGGCTGGTCAAGATCGACCCCGTGTTGCCCGTCGTCATCATAACCGGTCGTTCAAATGAACGCGCCTTGGCAGAAACCGCGGGCGCGGATGCCCTGATGGAGAAACCCCTCGATGTGCCGTTACTGCTACAAACGATTCGTGAATTGATGGATGAGCCGATGGAGAGCGTCCGAGCAAAGGCGAAACACTTGTGATTACAATTCCTTGATCATGGCGGAGTAACCCGCTTTTCTGTTGTTCGCTCGACTTCCCACAGGTTGCCATCCGTATCGCGATTGTTCCTGTCGATGCCGAGAAACGATTTCGCCTCCTGAATTGCTTTTTCGTAGGTGAACGCATCCAGCCGCATCATATTTTTCTTGCCCCGCCTGTCGTCGTATTCAAGGCCGAATGTATCGTGCTCCTGGTCCAAAATCCTGGCTGTTTTCATTGGGTTACTTCTTCATGAGTACTGGCGCGCTGGCGGGGCGATTTGACCTGCGGTCGGTACGACAAACGTCCTCGGTGCAATACAGAGAGAGAATCATTGGACTTCAGGGTTAGTCGGTTTAGTGGCAATAAACGCGGACGCGCCTTGATCACCTTCTGTCACCTCTTCACGAGTCATGCCCAGGGTGACACGGTCGCAGGCTTCGGCTGAACCCTTGTAGCCTTGTGCCGCCGCGAGCTGTAGCCATTTGTAAGCTTCGATCTTTGATTCAGTCGCATCCTGTTGCAGACCCCAAACGCCGGCGCGATGATACCTCATCCCCAGATTAAATTGGGCCGCGGCGTCTCCCTGGTACGCAGCTTTTCGAATCCACTTGGCCGCTTCGGCCTCGTTCCGTGGCACTCCCTCTCCTTTGGCATACATCAGTCCGAGGTTGAATTGTGCCAGGGAATGATTTTGCTCGGCCGCCTTGCGATACCATTGGGCTGCTTGTCCAAGATCCTGCGACCCTCCTTCGGCAGTGCCGTATTTCAATCCCAGGGTGAATTGCGCCTCGGCGTCTCCCTGGTTCGCCCTGTCTCTCGTCGCTCTTAAATCGAGCGTTCGAGCGCGGCAAAAAAACCGCCGATACCATGGTGTTTGATCCATGCTGGTGAGCATCTGCCATTTGCCGCCGAACACAAGTTCTAAATCCTTTGATGAGCGAAGTTCGATAAAAGTGGCTTGCCACCGCTCACAGGTGGCTTCTCACGCGCCACTTGGCAGTGAAGGATTCCGGATGTCGCAGTCTCAACTCGTTGCCGCCTAGCACACCAAGGAGCGGACGCGCACTGGCACAGTGCCAGCTAATGAACACTCGATTGTCTGCCACAGCCGAAATTGAATATGACCGTCGTGGCCCGAAAAGTTGGCGGGCAGGCGCGACGGCCCGAAACCACACCCGCCAACGACAAATGAAATTATGAATACGTTGATACGTTGGAATCAGTTAAAAGAACTGGAAGCCCTGCGACACGGTCTGGGCAGCCTGTTGAACCGCTCCCCGGCTCAGTGGCCAGAAGGCCAGGAGGAACCCATGGCGGTAGCCGAATGGTCTCCGCTGGTGGACATCAGTGAAGATGACAAAGAGTATTTGATCAAGGCGGAGTTGCCTGAAGTGAGGAAAGAGGATGTGAAGGTCACGGCGGAGGAAGGCACGCTGACCATCATGGGCGAACGCAGATTCGAGAAGGAAGAGAAAGGCAGAAAGTATCACCGCGTCGAACGCGCCTACGGCAGTTTCGGGCGCAGCTTCTCGTTTCCGGATGATGCCAGCCCGGGGAAGGTTCGCGCCGAGTTCAAAGACGGCGTGCTCACAGTACACTTGGCCAAGGATGCGAAAGCCAAACCCCAGCAAGTCGAGATCAACGTCTCCTGACGGGCGAAGTGCAGGGCCGGGCGGCTTCGCCCGGGCCTTGCGCCGGGATTAAAAGCCAAACCGCAAACAAAAATGGAAATAGAAGGCAATGTATGTTCAAAAGGAAATGTCCTCACTGTGGCGTCAAACTTGGCAACTTCGCGTACGCGGATGCGTGTCCTCTGTGCCACGAAGAATTAAGCCATAACAGGAATGCGACTCTCTTAACTCCAAAGCAGGATTCGCGAATGGCGCAACCATGGCCTGTCCGGATTTTCACGAGATTGCTGCGATTTGTGGAGAGTTGAGAGAACTGTTGCATCCGCCTTTGAACACAGTGAAGCTCATTTGCCTGACAATCATCCAACTGATCAAACAGGCGTGGTTGCTCCCCCAATCTGTCGCGATTGCCGCCAAGCAAAGGCGGCGGCGGACCGTTCTGAACGGACTTGAAGCCGAACGGCTCGACCGGATACGCAACCCGTCGAAGTATCTTGGGAAGTGATTTTGACCCTCATGAAAGCCAATCAGAAGAAGCGCCTGACATTCGGCGATCTCATCGCGTCCGTTTACACCGCTTGTAGTCAGGGCAGGGCGAGAGCCATTGTACGGTTCGCCGTCAATGCGCACGTGGTTGTATTTCGAGGCGAACGGCGCTTCGTGATTTCTTGAATCGAAGTAGGCAGTGCCCGAACGCTTTCGCCAACTCGTTGCCACTCAGCGCCGGGAGCGTTGGAGGCGAGCTGGCACCGCGCTAGCTAAAGGGGTCCTGCAATCAGCCAGACCCCAAGCACAAACCGAAGACATGGACACTTTCTTTGAAGCCCCGTGCGCTCGAGCGGTCCACTCACCAACGCGAAGCGAAACGAATCCGTCCAGTCACATACTAGTGGTTGATGACGACGGTGACTTTCGCCAACTCAGTGCCGGAGCGTTGGTCCGCTTTGGCTACCGGGTGGACGTCGCCGAAGACGGCGAAGCCGCCTGGAAGGCTCTTCATGCCGACAGCTATGACCTCCTGATCACCGACAACAAGATGCCGAAAATTTCGGGCGTTGAGCTGGTCAAAAAGCTGCGTTCCGCGGGCCTGACACTGCCGGTCATCCTGATGTCGGGAGAATTGCCCACCGAGGAGTTGAACCGAAGCCCGTGGCTCCAGCTTGCCGCTACGCTGGTAAAGCCCTTCTCCAGGGGACAGTTGTTGGAAACGGTTAGAGAGGTTTTGCTTGCGGCTGACGACGCCAGCAGCCGCACCGCGCCGTTCTTCCCGGTGCCTCCAGGAGACTTGCCCCAAATCACTCCGGCGCTGTAATGCGCTATTAACGAATAGTGAAAGGAAACCACGAATGAAAGTCGGGAACCTCGGAGAGGTCTTAGCGTTTGAAGGATTTAAAGAGTTGACCGCCGCCAATGCAGACATGTTTCGGAAGGAAGTTCATGCCGCCGTGAATGGGCACAAGGTCATT